>JAKJEK010000085.1 GCA_022705465.1 Patescibacteria group bacterium
ACCATCCGATTCTACAACTCAGATCTATTTTCCAACCCTAGTCTACCAAAGCAATTTGATCTTATTGTTGCCAACCTGCCCTATGTTCCCATCGAGAAGTACCAGGATCTACAGATCAACAACCCATTATCCTTCGAACCAGCACATGCCATCTTTGCAAACAAACAAGGCACCTCAATAATCCATCGTTTTCTGGATGACACTGTCTCCCGAATTCATGCGCATGGTGCCATTATTCTCGAGGTTGATCCGCGCAACTGCCTCTTCTTAACGCACCTCGCCCAAACATTATTTCCAAATGCTACTGTTAAAAAAGATAGCGATCTATCTGGCCAAATGCGCTACATCACTATCATGTGCTAACTATTTTAAATTCGTACCATTGACTCTACTAATTACATGTGGTGTATTTATGATAATGCTGGCTGGAAAGGGGGAGTTCATCGTGAGCCAGTCCGTTACACCACCCGAATCCGGCGAGATACCAACGAGAGGCATAGCCTTCCCCTTAGGTTTAGGCAGGCGTTGCCCGGTCTGTGGCTCGCTCGAGTTCTATCTCACCACCGACGACCGTAACTCGCGGGAGACGTATCTATGCGAAGCATGCAAGAGTCAGTTCTCTCGCCGTGTCGGAACCGAACGGCGCTTTCTCGTCCTCAGGTGCCCAACGTGCGGCAACAGCGACCATCTAATCGATGGCGAACACAAACGAACTTACCGTTGCACCCAGTGCAACATAAGTTTTGCAACCAACGTCCCGGGAAACCAAAGGTTGTCCAGTCCCAACTAACACCTATCCCGGCCGCTTCTGCCTGGCGCGA
The DNA here is from genome assembly GCA_022705465.1 of Patescibacteria group bacterium. Taxonomy (GTDB): domain Bacteria; phylum Patescibacteriota; class UBA1384; order XYA2-FULL-43-10; family 1-14-0-10-43-13; genus JAKJEK01. Next base: position 822 of record JAKJEK010000085.1, read on the forward strand.
TTACCCAAAGACACGGGCTAATTCCGCCCTAACACAAAACACCATCCCGGCCACACGACTGGATGGTGTTTTTCTTTTATGTTAATCAACTTGTGCTACCGGCGCTCTTCCAGTCCAACCTTAACCTTCTTTTCACTGCCCTTAGATAGTATCTTTAGCTCAACATTATCACCAACTTGATATTGCTGAAGAATCTTAATCAAACTGTTATTTTGATCGATCTTCTCACCATTAATTTCTAAGATAATATCATTCTCCACCAGTCCAGCCTTATCGGCTGGAGAACCAGGAACCACAGCTACTTGTCCAATCCTTTGACCCCGAGCGATAAGCGCACCATAATCTACCGGTAAATCGTTGTCTTTTGCTAACTCCGAGGTTATCTGAACGTACCTTACCCCAATAAACGGCCTCACGATTCTTCCCGTCTTTTTTATACTCTCTATTGCTGACTTAGCCTCATTAATAGGAATTGCAAACCCTACACCCTGGGCATTTGTCGCCACGGCTGTGTTGACGCCAACTACTTGGCCTTTAAGATTAACCAGTGGCCCGCCGGAGTTACCTGGGTTGATAGCAGCATCCGTTTGGATCAAATTATCCAATGTTTCCGTTGATCCGCTTGCCGCATCTGTCGCCTGAATCTTTCGGTTACGACCGGAGACAACTCCTGAAGTAACTGAATTCTGATACTTACCTAATGCGTTACCCACTGCTACCACCCACTGGCCAACTTGCAACTGGTCAGAATCGCCCAACTCAACTACCGGCAAGTTTCTGGCATCAATCTGCAACACGGCGATGTCCTGATAAGAATCAACAGACTTGACAGTAGCTTCATAATCTTTTCCATCTGCCATCACGACTGAATACGTTGCCTTATCGTCCTGTACAACATGCGCATTTGTCAGTATTAAGCCATCACTGGTAATAATAAAGCCCGTCCCAGCGCCTTCAGCATCGAACGTCTGACCAAAGATATCCTGCACCGTCTTCTGTTGTCTTATTGATACAACTGCCGGTGCTACTTTCTGCGATGCCTCAATTATGGCATTAGATTCTTCAATTATCAGTTTTTCTGTTTTAGTCGTAGGAATTGCAATCTCTCCAAAATTTGGCAAACCAAATTTCTCCGCTATTTCACCATTATTGGCGGAAAATAATAGGACACCCCCAACTCCCCCCACTGCTCCCAACATCAAACTAATCACTACCGCTCCTACCACCAGCACTATCCAACGTCTTTTTTCTGCCTGATTCATTTTCTTACCTGTTATTGAATTACTGCCATCATAGTCAACCATGAACCCTCCAATCAATCACACTACACTTAAACACAAAACAAACAATCTAAAGCGATTGACCTACCATCGTCTATTTTCTTGTTTTTCTCTCCATCTCGTCCGCTTTGCGCTCGACATCATCAGTAGCCTTCTCTGCCTTTCTGGCTACTTCCTGTCCTTTCTGATCGATATATTCTCTAGCGTGTCCCACTGCTTCTTTAACATCCTTTGTCTTTTCTTGTACGAATTCCTTGCCCTTTTCCGAGTAATCCTGAGCTTTATCCTTAATCATCTTTCTTGTCTCTTTTCCGCTTTTTGGAGCAAACAACACACCCAGTATTGCGCCTGTCACCATACCCAGTATTGCGCCTAGAGCAAACTTACCCCCACTTCCTTTCTCGTAATCGTTATTCATCGCTCTTTTCTCCTTTCTTCTTGTAGACCTCAAGTAATTCCTCGATTTTGCTTTTAACAGCTTTGACCGTCCCGAACGACAACGCAAATCCTTTAATTGCTTCAGCGTAGACATCACCCAATTTCTGGATGTTTGCCACATAGTGGTCTATCTCTTTTGCTCGCGTGTTAGCAATGTCCGCTACCTCTTGTGTATCCTTTAAAATGCGGAGCAATCGCCACAGATTTGCAATCAGAAGAATAACGGCAATGATTCCCACCACCAGAAGCACCTGCAATAGGATTTCGGTCAACATACCTTCCTCCTTAACAATTACCTTATTCAGCAAAACCGGTACCATTGACGAACACCGTATTCATTATACCACACGCGCCATATTATGCGATATTTATTATATATTAGCCACGAGCCCTGCTCTTTGACCCAGCACGCTCCACAACCTTCCAGCCGGCCGTGTCCAATTTTGAATTGGGGATAATATGAGTACAACCACTCTCGTCAATAATTCGGGTTTTACGGATATCGATCCGATCAATTGTCCCTTCAATGTCACCGCTCTTGATCTTAAAACCAACCTCGAAGTCAGTATCGTTTGCCAAAAATACACCAGCAATAATGTCGCTTGCCATTGATGACGCACCATTAGCTACCGCTAAACCAAGTACCAATAGCGAACCGGATATTTTAACTGCTAGAGACGACAAGCCCGCCTGCCGTGCGAGCTCAGAGAACAAAATTAACCAAAGCACAACTGCTATTAATGAAATAATAATATTAGATAACGCCTTGGGAGTTCGGGCAATCGTTAGGCCTCTTCGCAAAAAACCAAGGATCAATTTAATGATGACTACGCCAGCCAATAATGCCAAAAACAACTCCGGCAGTTTCGGCACTATGCTAACTAATGGATGGAAAAACTGTCTCGCTAACTCTAACGCCATTTTTCTCCTTCGTTAATCATCTATAATCACAGCGCAACTACTGCTCTAACTTCTCCCGAAGTACTTTACTGGCCATCTGCGGACTTACCTTCCCACCAGTTACCTTCATCACCTGACCCATAAAAAATCCGATTAGCTGTTTTTTGCCCGATCGATAGTTTTCCACTTCCTGTGGATTATCTGTGAGTATCTTGTCCACAATGGCCGAGAGGTCACCGCTACTCGCTTCTCTCTCGCGCGCCATCTCACCAATTCTTTGCTCAATTGACGCAATTGTAAAACTCGTCTCTCGAATATGAGACAGGAGCTCAATAACCTGTTCTTTTAACAAACCAACCTCAGGATTAATATTATATTCTACAATCTTGAGAATTTTTTCGAGATGCTGTGCGTCCCCTTCTTTCCAGTCGAGGTACTTATTAACCAGCATCGAGCCTATCGCCACAATTTCTGATTTACTCGCACCAGCCTTGATAGCCTCATCGATAATTTTCGAATACGCCTTATCAGCAATCACTACTTTGGCCACGCGATCAAGGCCCAGTTGGTTATATCTTTCCAATTTGGCATCATACGATTCGCCTATCTCCTGCCGCATCGCTTCTAAGTCAAATTTTGTAGTATCAACCGGCGGCAAATCAGGCTCAGGAAAATATCGGTAATCCGCCGCTTCTTCTTTTTCGCGTTGGGCAAATGTAACGTTTCTGTCGCTATCATACCCCCTGGTAACCTTGGCTTTTTTCTTCGGCCAATTTGGATACTCCTCCCGCAGCCGCTCTTCCTCAATCTGCAGAGCCTTTTCAATAAAACGAAACGAATTTAAATTCTTTAGTTCAACAATCTCTGACATGTTGCCTTGATCATCGCAAACCGAGATATTGGCATCACACCGAAAATGCCCCTTTTCCAGGTCGGCATCCGATACTTGCACCTCATCCCGTACTAGCTTTTGCAACCGGCGCAGAAAATCGCCCGCCAATTTCGGCGAGGTAATGTCCGGCTCTGTCACCATCTCCATCAATGGCGTTCCGGCACGATTCAAATCAACCAATGACTTACCCTTAGCATG
>JAKJEK010000086.1 GCA_022705465.1 Patescibacteria group bacterium
TGCTAAGCGGCAAGGGTGGCACCGGAAAAACACTGGTATCGGTGAACTTAGCAACGGCAGCTAAAAAGTCGGCCTATATCGACTGTGACGTAGAAGAGCCGAATGGGTATCTATTTTTTAAACCTGAAGGTGCTATAGAGGAGGAAGTATCGGTAAAGATTCCAAAAGTAGACGATAAATTATGCAATGGTTGTCGAAAGTGCATTAATTTTTGCAAATATAACGCTCTCGCCTATATTAAAGATAAGGTGATTGTTTTTGACGAGATTTGTCATTCCTGTGGCGGTTGCAACTTGGTTTGTCCTGAAAATGCCATAACAGTGAAAGAAAAAGTTATCGGTAGAATTCAAAAAGCAATTTCAGATCAAGTAACTATACACACCGGAATACTAAATATCGGTGAAGTTTCAGGGATTCCCGTCATCAAGAAGTTGTTTTCCGATAAAGAAGTAGAAGCAAATAAACTGATAATCATCGATTCCCCTCCAGGCAGTGCCTGTAATGTAATGGAAAGCATTAAGAATGCAGACTATTGCATATTGGTCGCAGAACCCACCTTGTTCGGTGTGTATAACCTCAATATGGTACATGAATTGGTCAAGTTATTTAATAAGCCGTTCGGGGTTGTTCTGAATAAATGTATGGAGAGTGAAAATCCCGCAGAGCTGTTCTGCGTAGAAAAAGACATTAATATTTTAGCGCGGATCCCATTTGACACTTACCTCGGAAAATTGAATTCACAAGCAGAGATTGCAGTTAAAAAGAATAAAAGATACCGGGATATGTTTTCTTCTTTGCTCGATAAAATAATAAAGGAAGTGCAACATGAGGCAACTACTCATCCTCAGCGGTAAAGGAGGTACTGGAAAGACTACAATAGCAAGCGCATTTATAAAACTTGCCAATGCTAAGGCATATGCAGATTGTGATGTTGATGCTCCTAACTTGCACCTGATAGCCGAGTGGAAAACTAAACCCCAGAAAACACACTATTACGGCTTACCTAAGGCTCAGATAAATAACGAATTATGCATTCAATGCGATCAGTGTCGACAAAACTGTCAATTTGATGCTATTTCAATCGTTGGGAAATATAAAATTGAGCCTTTTACCTGTGAAGGTTGTGGCGTTTGTGAGTATGTTTGCCCTGTGAAGGCGATAGCAATGGTACCGTCAGTGGATGGTGAATTGTGGCTCTATTCTGACAAAGAAATAGTTTTTTCCACGGCACAGCTCAGAATGGGAAGCGGCACCTCTGGACTGCTCGTTACCGAGGTAAAAAAAGGAATGATCTCAAAAGCTGTTGGTGCTCAAATGGCCATCATCGACGGCTCCCCTGGAATAGGCTGCCCTGTTATTGCTTCGCTTAGCGGCGTAGACATGGTATTAATCGTCGCAGAACCTTCTCTGTCTGGCATCAGCGATATGAAACGCATCATCAATACGGCAGCTATATTCGGAACAAAGATAGCAATATGTATCAATAAGTATGACACTAACCTTGAAAACACAGAAAAAATAGAAGAATTTTGTAAAAAACAAGATTTACCTTTTGTTGGTAGAATGCCCTTTGACTTTGACGCTGTAAAAGCTGTTAATAGTGGCAAGACCATTGTAGATATAAATTGTGCATCAGGAAGGGCAGTTAAAGAAATTTACGATAAGACAATAGGTTTACTATTTGAAAATGGAGAAAATTGAGATGATGAAGATTGCAGTAGCAAGCGAAAATAAAATGGTGACTGAACACTTTGGACATTGCAGAGAATTTATAATTTTTGACGCTGAAAATGATCAAATAATTAAAGCCGAAACTATTACTAATCCTGGGCACAAACCGGGCTTCTTGCCGAATTTTCTTGCTGACCGCGGTGTAAATATCATCATTAGTGGTGGTATGGGTAAAGGGGCAGTTGAGATATTTAATGAAAGGAATATCGAGGTTATTTTAGGAGCAAGCGGTGATGCTAAAGCTGTTGCAGAAGCCTACCTGCAAGGTGCTCTAAAATCCACCGGTTCTGTTTGTCACGAGCATCAGCATCATAATGAATGTCGTGAATAAGACTTGTTTTTACAAAAAATTATAGACTTATCTGCATTCATTGAAAGATGCCATACATAATAGAACTGAATACCAGCTTATTTTTTTAGTATGAGAGAGCTCCATGACCTATGTTCAATATGGTCTTTGGAGCAATCTCATGCTTTTCTTTCTCCGTTCACATGAGTCAGGCCCCGAGACCAATCGCTCCTACTGACGTATTCTTCCTTTGGCTTGCTTGGGGGTATGTTCTCCCTTCGAGCAACAGATTAGGGATTGCTCAATCTGGCTGAGTGCATTATGGTACTTTTTCTTTAATGTTTCTTCCATTCCTGTAAGTGTTTTCCTTAAAATTTAGTTAATTGAGAATGATTATTTGCCCTCCTTGCTAGGGTCTCCAGTATATTATCAGAGTCTCAGGTATAGGAAGCCTCAAATATACTGAGTTTTCCAAACATTGCTATCTCTAGGTTTGATCTTTGTATGGGTTCAATAGTGGTATGGGCAAAGAAGGCGAAACTTGGGCTTTTTCCGGAGAAAACTTGGCGAGCGCAGCGAGACTGAAGAGGGTGTTTTAGTGCGTTTGTGAGGTAGTATTGCCCAGTCCATGTTGGGTTTTATTCCGGGAGGTGACGGTTGGGTGTGGGCACCCAACCCTACGGGAGATATGTCGATAGGTCGGGTGAAATCGTTGGGGAGGGCTTAAGACGAAATGAGCGCTGAGTGGCTGACTCCAGATTTTGTATAATTAGATGGAGGAATGTGACATGTGCGGAAGATTTACTCTGGCGATTGATGCTGACCACGCGAAGACCCAGCTAGCGCTGGGGCAAATGCCGTTAAATTGGGAGGCGCGCTATAACATCGCTCCCTCGCAGGAGGTGGCGACTGTGCCTGACTCGATCACTCGTGATGTGGTGATGATGCGCTGGGGGCTGGTGCCGTTTTGGGCAAAGGAACCGTCAATCGGCTACAAGATGATCAACGCGCGGGCAGAGACAGTGAATGAAAAACCAGCTTATAAGAATTCGTTTAGACATAAGCGGTGTCTGATTCTGGCGGATGGGTTTTATGAATGGTCGCAAGACACGGGAAGGGCAAAGCGAGCATATTTCTTTTCGCTGAAGAGCAGAGAAGTTTTCGCTTTCGCTGGCCTGTGGGACGACTGGGAGCCAAAAGGGGTGAGCAGCGTGCCGGGGATCGCGGGGTTGACAACCTGTACGATCATCACCACAACTGCGTTAGCAGTTGTGGTGCCGATCCACCCACGAATGCCGGTGATTCTAACGGGGGAGGCGACGCACGCGTGGCTGGAGTCTGGGAGTCTAACGGAACTAAGATCGCTATTAAAGCCGCTTGACCCAAAGTTGCTGCAAGCATGGGAGGTGAGCAGCGCGGTGAACAACCTGGCGAATGAGGGGGAGGCGCTGGTGAAAGAGGTGAAAAGGCTGAACCTCGATTGAGTGGGGTTCTCTTCAGCGAAGGCTGCGAACCAAACAAAACCAATGACTTTTGATAGGCTGCTGGTAGCAGGCAGGGAACATAGCGATCAACCCCGTGGCAACGAAGAACAACAACCCAGGAGAAGTTCAACACGGCTGGTTGTGATGAGCGTCATAGATGGTTAGGGACTTGCCTGTCGTCAAGTCAAGTAAAATAAGGTGATTCTGTTTGCCAGGCGATCTTGATCAGGATTGGGATATGAAGAAATATTTTTTGTTTATTGTGATTACTTGCCTTATGGTCATTGCCTCAGGTTGTCAGGCGATAACAGCTGAGCTCACGGCAACGCCTGTTCTGCCAACGAAGATGACGACTGAGCCCGCGCTGGATAGCCTAATACCGACTGAGACCCCTGAAACCGAATTGCCTCAACCACGAGTCGGCTGGTGGAATGGAACGACCTGGTATGAGATTTTTGTAAGGTCGTTTAAGGATAGCGATGGGGATGGCATTGGTGATTTCAGGGGGATCATCGAGAAATTAGACTATCTGAATGATGGAGATCCCTCGACCACCAGTGATCTTGGCATCACCGGTATCTGGCTGATGCCGATTATGCCGTCGCCTTCATATCACGGTTATGACATCACCGATTACATGACGGTTAACCCGCAATATGGCACGATGGACGACTTTAAAGAGCTGTTGCAAGCCTGCCATGAGCGGGGCATTCGGGTGGTTATTGATTTTGTGGTTAATCACACGTCAACAGAACACCCCTGGTTTGAGGCGGCTCTGAAAGGCGACCCTGAGTATAAAGATTATTATGTCTGGCAAAAAGAAGACCCAGGCTCGCCTGGCCCCTGGGGGCAAGACCCCTGGCACAGCGGCAGCAACGGCGAATTTTATTACGGCGCCTTCTGGGGCGGCATGCCTGACCTGAACTATCACAACCCCAAAGTGACCGAAGAGATCTACGCGATCAGCGATTTTTGGGTCAAAGA
>JAKJEK010000087.1 GCA_022705465.1 Patescibacteria group bacterium
CCAGGACCCCTTTGATCCAACTTCCGATAAAGGCCAGCATCGCTATCGTTACATAGAGCTCCCCGACGATAAGAGAGAAGGTCGCCGACCCTCCTTTATGGGACTGACTCCAAGTTGCCACACCGCTTAATTCCAGGAGTATCATCAATAATATCACAAACCGGAGGGGATGTTGGGCGATGTATTTCCAGGGATTCTTTACCCAAATGAGCCTGTAGAATGCTTCAAGAAACAAGCCGATGGGGAAGACGGCCGCCCAGGCAAGCAGAATGGGTTGAGGTACAGAGAGACTCGGTAAACTATAGCGGGCCAGGAGGACTAGAAAGGCCATGGCTCCACCAATCGCCAAGAGTCTGTCCAGAAGTTTGAGTTTTTTTTCAGAGTTGTTGGGCATCCCGCTGCTCGGCCTCTTGCGGCATGGAAAATTCAGACTTGATGATTTTAGAATAGGGGAGAAAACGTCGCTGTTTATCACATTCCGCTATAAGGTGAACTAAATGGAAACTGATGAGAGTATACTCTTGATTGCCCATCACGAATACATCGCCAGGTTTAAGCTGAAAATGTCTACCAATCCAGATTCCAGCGGAGATCTCCTCAATAATCGGGCGTAAAGCTAGAAAACCTGTAACAAGCGTGATAAAAAGCAGGCCCACTGCGAACATTCTCGGCGCGCCAGGAAACGGGAAGAGAATAAGAAACAGTGCCATAATCCATACGGAGAGACGAATAGGAATATGAATCAGGGAATCTTGAAAAAACTTTAGGATCCCAGGCAATTTTCGTTGCCGAATCAGTTGATGATCTACCCAACGAGCTAGGATCAAAATCGCGATGATATATAAGAGCAAAAGTAAAGCATGGACAGCATCCCCGAGTAATGAAAATACAGGCCCCACGATACGCTCAACTAACGAGGCCGCCAGCGGCCGCGTCTGTGGAAAGAGGGTGAACCAGCTGAAGGAGACTAGCACCACTGTACCGGAAAAAAAGATCAGACGCTCAAGACCAAGTAGAATATGGACAATCTGTTTGCCATATCCACTCGAATTGGGAACTCTGCGCTTCTCAGCTTGCTTTACAAACCATTGGAGAGCTGTCATCCGCCAATTACGTTCCCACTTTCGGATGCCCAACCTGGTTAGACGGAGAATTACTATCAAAGAGAAGGGGAAAACAATGCCAAGCAAGAGGCGTAAAAGAAGTTCTTCTTCATTCCAGGGTGGCTTGATAGCATGCTGGATTAGCCAATCACGCATTATCAGCGCATTGGCAAGGGGGGAGAATTCGACCCTTATCCGGTTCTCGGGTTTTACAACGATCACTTTGCTGCTGTCGAGGAATAGAACTCCATTGCTGTTCTCTTCGTATAAACGCAGCTTTTCAGGCTGAACAGCCGCCGCCTGCATTTGTTCAAGTAGTTGCCGGATTCGACCAGCCTCAACATTTGCAGTGGCAGAATCAGCAGCGATACATTTGTAAAGAGGAGAATCCTCCAAACTTACCAGTATTGATATAGGTCGAGAATCTTGCGCAAGGGCCGGTAGAAGCTTCCCCTGAGCAAACAAAAGGAGTAGAGAAGTCAACACGCCTTGAAGAAGAGGCCAACGTTTCATGTCGTTACTTCTCCTGTTTCCAAGGCCAATTCGCGAAATTTGAGCATTCGGAGGGTTGTCCAAATGTTGGTAGCCACGATGCTAAATGTTGCCAGTGTCTCAGGGGGCCCAGCCAATTTCGCGTTGTCAAGGACGAGAATGGCGGTTAATACAGCGGTAGCCAAACCCCTTGGCAGCATTGCTGTCAAAAGCATGCGATTCCGCGCAGAGACCCGGGTAATCCAGCCAAGCAATTGTACCGATATCTCGCGGCTGATAATGATCGCGATGCCGACCAATAAAATCGTAAGCCAGAGGCGAAAATCGTTTCCAGGCCAGCGAAAAATAACGCCTAAATAAATGAAAAAGAAAGTACGAACGAGGAAAGAAATCTCAGAGTGTGATTCGGTGATGCGCGGATGCAGCTCGATTTGCCCGTTAAGGAAGAGCTTGCTCACACGCTGTTGCCAGGAAGGGCTAAGAACACCCATGAGGGTTTGTCCATTCGCAAGAACTACACCGAATGTCAGCACAGCAACGGCGCCACTACCATGAAAGTTCTCCACGCCACCCATTATTAAAAAAACAAATCCAAGAGTCAATAAGTAATAATACTTTTGACTGTAGAGGCGGCTGAGAGCCCAAAGCCAGAGAATACCTGCAAAAAGGGCCACGCTGCCGCCGATTAAAAGAGATCGTCCGAGCGTCTGCAGCAGGGTGAAGCCGCTCAGCGCAAACCCATGTAAGTTCATTAGTGCCAGTACTACGATGACAGCCAGGGCATCCGAAAGCGCAGATTCTACAGCCAGCAATGGACGCATCATGGATGTCGGCGCCATTCTTGCAATGAGAGGAATGACGATGGGTGCACTGGTACAAGCCAACGCAGCCGAGAGGGCCCAACCGTAGCGCCCGCTGATGTTGAAGCCAACAGTGAGGGCATAGTAAACAACGAACATGGAGACGGCAAAAGAGATAGCTGCTAGAAGGAGAGCTTTCCATGCTTGAGCGAGCGTTTTCTGCAAATTCAGATCAAGTCCGCCCTCAAATAAGATCATGGTGAGGGCAATGGTGCCAAAGGCAGGCATGAAAGGCCTTACCGTCTCTACTGGCACAATGCCTGTCAGTGGCCCTAAGATGAACCCGACACCAATCAATAACAAAATATCAGGGATACGGGTCCGCTCAAAAAAAAGATTGCCAATGAAACCCAGAGCGATTATCCCGCCTAGAACGATGAGAAGAGCGGCGGCCATATACTTTCCGTCCTTCAGTGAGCATTAACGAATCATTTTCTCAAAAGTAACCATTCAATGGGCTAAAATCAAGGAATTATTCACCCTAATCATCTTTTACGTTTCTTCAGATCATAACACCATTATTAACCATCCATGATATTGCTTGAAATCGAAAAAACAATTTCCCCTTGCGCTAACAACAAATACTATTAATGCTTCATTATTCGATTAAGAAAATATTAGAACCTTTCTCGGGCCAGTTCGACTCTCTCAATCGATGGCACAGGTAAAACGAAGATCTTGTCTGAGCCATTATTATTTTATCAGAAGGATATGTTGGACTGTATATTTTGGTCAAAATAATGCTCTGACATTGTTTCCACATGGATGCCATTACACTGCATGATCACTATCGTGAGAGAGATGTTTTAAGGGCGACGTCTGAAGGTAACACTGATGTGTTTGGTGAAATGCTCGCATGACTCCCAATCGCGCGGCGCAGTATGTAGCACTTGTTCGCTCGTAGATGGGTTATAGCTTTAAGCAAATATTGTGGCGATTTTGTCTCTTGACAACATTTGATTGATTATTCATATCTCAAAGATGGTCTAAGGCTATTGCTTTCATATGCAGCACCTTTCCAGAAAAGGTGCGACGATGCGCCCGGTCAATCCCACTCCGACCGGGCGCATTTTTTAGTTTGGCCTTGATGTTCCTCTAGCTGCCGATCGCACCTTATCTTCTCCCGTCAGCAGCAAATCCCACATTTGCTCGACGTAGTTACCAGGCTCCCTTTGTACTGTCTAAATTCCTAGGCAGTCCCTCCATATCAAGACCATATTAAAAGAGGAATGGGATCAGATGGGTAATGATTGAATTGCATATTTAACTATCACTAAAGTCTAGACCATCTCGACAGCTCAACGCTGAGCGTTGACGCCGACATACAAACGGCTTTCATTTGACTTTCCGTCATCCTCTTTCTGATCAGCGAACGGACAATCCAGTCTGGTGGATCTAATGAGGGGGACTTTATGCGGAAAGACGCCGCGATAAGGCATGGGCAGGCAGGAGGATGAGCCTATGCCTTTTTAAGTTGGATCAGACAGCTCTTTGTTTCGTCTGCCAGATCTGCGGATGAAAGAAAAGGATCAGGCCGTAAATCTCAAGTCGTCCCAGGAGCATGGCTGCGGTCAAAACCCATTTCCCTAGTGCCGGAATATGGCTGAAATTGCCGGTGGAGCCTACCGTGCCCAAGCCCGGTCCAACATTGCCCGTCACTGCGACGGCACCGGAAAACGCCGAAAGTAAATCGATCCCCATAACTGTCAGCAGCAGAGTTGTAAGGAAGACCACTATGAGATAGGCACTGATAAACAGGATGCCCAGGGCCAGCGCATCTTCGGCAATGGAGCGGCCGTCGATTCGAACAGTAAAAATCGCGCGAGGATGCTGCATTAGTTTGATTTGCCGGAGTATGGCCTTGCCCAGCATGACCATCCGATCGGCCTTGATGCCTCCCGAGGTGGAGCCGGCACAGG
>JAKJEK010000088.1 GCA_022705465.1 Patescibacteria group bacterium
GATCCAGCAATCCCGCCGAGGATGGATATGACCGTTACGTTGGCCTCGAACATATCGACCCCGGAGATCTGAAGATCCGCCGCTGGGGTAATGTCGAGGACGGGACTACATTTACAAGTGTTTTTCGTGCTGGACAGGTACTCTTCGGGAAGCGGCGTGCTTACCAAAAAAAGTTAGCCATAGCTGATTTTGACGGCGTGTGTTCCGGCGACATCTATGTGTTTGAACCGAAGAATGAGAAGCTATTGCCAGAATTGTTACCTTTTATCTGCCAGACTGATAGGTTCTTCGAGCATGCGGTTGGCACTTCGGCGGGTTCACTCTCACCACGTACAAACTGGGAGAGCTTAGCCAGTTACGAGTTCGCCCTGCCACCACTGGAGGAGCAGCGAAGGATTGCGGAAGTGCTACAAGCGCTTGAGAAAAGCATCCTCTCTTTGCAGTTCTTAATTAATCGTATATGGTTATTGAAAAAGAGTGCTGCTCTCGATTTATTTGTGAATGGCATTGATCACTCTTCTTTCGTTGAAAGTGTAATAGGTTCAATTCCTGATGATTGGAATGTGGTACCACTTGGCGATGTTGTAGACAAAACAGACAAATATTCCTTCACCGGCGGTCCGTTTGGTTCAAATCTTAAAGTTAGCGATTACACGCAAGAGGGCGTGAGAATAATACAATTGCAAAATATTGGCGATGGAGAGTTCCTTAATGATTACCGGATTTATACATCGGAGACTAAAGCTGATGAATTAATTAGCTGTAATATTTATCCTGGTGACATAATTATGGCAAAAATGGGGGATCCTGTAGCAAGAGCAACTATAGTACCAGAATCAGCCTCTCGTTACCTTATGGCTTCAGACGGAATCAGACTATCTGTCGATACTAATAGGGTAAACCAGAAGTACATCCTTGAACTTATAAATTCCGCTTTATTTCGCCAGCAAGCTGAGCGAGTTAGCAGAGGGACTACAAGAAAAAGAATAGGCCTGATTGAGCTTCGGCAAATATTGATTCCTCTTCCTTCTCTTGAAGAACAAAACAAGATTGCCGCAGTCTTCGAGGCTATAGATAGCAATACTCGTTTAGCGGCAGCGAGGCTCCAGAAAGCCCAAAAGATCAAAGGTACACTCATTTCTGATGTATAGACAGGAGGAGGCTTGCCATGACATTCAACGAAGCCAATACAGTTGAAGCCTACATCCGCGACCGGCTAGCCGGTTCGGTTCAGAGCTCCCGTAATAATGCTATTGGTGAACCGACCGAACCTTACGGTGCCACCGGTATCGGCTGGCGCTATATACAACCGGCTGAAGTCCCCCGCCAACCGCAGGAGGTACTGGTTGAGCGATGGGTACGCGAGGCCTTAATAAGGTTGAATCCGGATATCGCCGAGCAGCCTGACCGGGGAGACGATGTTCTCTACAAGCTACGAGCCATCCTCATGGGCGTGCGCAGCGATGGTCTGGTGAAGGCAAATGAGGAATTTGCCGCCTGGCTAACCGGCGAACGATCCATGCCATTTGGTCCAGACGGGGAGCATGTCACCATACGTCTGCTGGATTTCAGCGATTTAAAGCAAAATGAATATGTTGTTACCACCCAGTACACCGTTCGGGCTGGAGCCACGGAGAAACGAGCCGACCTGGTGCTGCTCATTAACGGTATCCCGTTGGTGGTGATCGAAGCCAAGACGCCAGTGCGGGCATGCCAGAGCTGGCTGGATGCGGCAATTCAAATTCACGAGGATTATGAGCGTAACGTGCCGGAGCTGTTCGTGCCTAATCTAATTTCCGTTGCCACTGAAGGCAAGGAATTTCGCTACGGTTCCATCGGGTTACCGCTTGATCTTTGGGGGCCATGGCGTATTGAGTCGGATATTGCAACACCGGCTTTGCAAGAGGTCGCCAAGGGGGTAGACTCTTTACTGCGTCCGCATGTGTTACTCGACCTGCTTGCTAATTTTACCTGCTATGCCACGGACAAGAAGAAACGCAGGATCAAGATAGTCGCCCGCTATCAACAGTACGACGGCGTAAATAAGATTGTCGAGCGCGTTGTGGCCGGACATCCGAAAAAAGGCCTAATCTGGCATTTCCAGGGCTCAGGCAAGTCGCTCTTGATGCTCTTTGCTGCCCGCAAACTGCGCCTGCATCCGGCACTCAAAAACCCGACCGTAATGATCATTGTGGATCGCATTGACCTTGACACACAGATATCCAGCACCTTCTACGCCGCCGATACGCCGAATCTTATCAAGGCAGACAGCAGGACGGATCTCCAGCGGCTGCTGGGACAGGATGTACGCAAGATCATCATCACAACCATTTTCAAGTTTGGCGAGGCGGATGGAGTCCTCAACGATCGGAGCAACATTATTGCTATGGTGGACGAGGCACACCGGACACAGGAAGGCGATCTCGGACGTAAGATGCGTGAGGCTCTACCCAATGCTTTCCTGTTTGGGTTAACAGGCACGCCGATCAATCGGGCAGACCGTAACACTTTCTATGCATTCGGGGCAGAAGAAGATTCTGCTGGCTACATGAGTCGATACGGATTCGAGGAGTCGATCCGGGATGGCGCGACTAAGCCGCTACATTTCGAACCACGCCTCCTGGAACTTCATATTGACAAGGAAGCCATTGACCAGGCGTTCAAAGAGATAACCGGTAATTTAAGCGATCTGGATCGGGATCAACTCGCCAAAACAGCGGCCAGGATGGCCGTCCTGGTAAAATCGCCGGAGCGCATCCAGAAGATCTGCGCTGATATCGCGAGTCACTTCCAGGAGAAAGTTGCACCGAATGGATTCGGAGCACAGGTGGTCACCTTCGATCGGGAAAGTTGTGTACTTTACAAAAAAGCATTGGATGAATATCTGCCGCCGGAAATGTCGGACATCGTGATGACGGTCAACAGCGGCGAAACAGAATATGCCGCCTACAACCGCGATCGTGACTCAGAGGAAAAATTACTTGACCGATTCCGCGATCCGGCAGACCCACTGAAGGTCTTGATCGTAACCTCGAAATTGTTGACAGGATTCGACGCACCGATCCTTCAGGCTATGTACCTCGACAAGCCACTGCGCGACCATACGCTATTGCAGGCTATCTGTCGTACCAACCGGCCTTATGGCGAGACCAAAACACACGGGCTGATCGTAGACTACCTGGGAGTGTTCGACGACGTGGCACAGGCAATACAGTTTGATGAGGAAGGAATCACACGTGTGGTCACCAACATCAACGAACTTAAGACTAAACTGCCGGAAGCGATGCAGAAGTGTCTGTCCTATTTCGCCGGAGTGGACCGCACAGTCACAGGATACGAAGGCCTGATAGCGGCCCAAAACTGTCTGCCCAACAATAACACCCGGGATCGTTTTGCGGCGGAATACAGTTATTTGAGCCGGCTATGGGAGGCGATCTCACCTGATCCTCTCTTGAGTCCTTATGAGGCTGATTACCGCTGGTTGTCTCAGGTGTATGATTCGGTGAAGCCATCATCCGGAAGCGGTCGGCTGCTTTGGCATGCGCTGGGCGCTAAGACCATAGAGCTGATTCACCAGCACGTTCATATTGACGCGATCCGCGATGATCTCGAAACTCTCGTTTTGGATGCCGACCTGCTGGAAGCAGTCCTCGGCACACCGGACCCGAAGAAGAAGGTCAAGGAAATTGAGATCAAGGTCTCACGTTGGTTACGGAAGCGATTACATGACCCGCGATTCAAGGCGTTGGGCGAACGACTGGAAGAATTGAAGGCGCGACACGAACAAGGCCTGTTGACAAGTGTTGAGTTCCTCAAGGAACTTCTTAACCTAGCACGTGACGTAGTTACGGCTGACCGTGCACAACCTCCGATTGAGAAAGAAGAAGAGGGGAAAGCCGCATTGACTGAACTTTTTCAGGAAGTAAAAACCCCCGAAACACCGATCATCGTGGAGAGGGTTGTTAACGACATTGACGAGATCGTGCGCTATGTCCGTTTCGATGGGTGGCAAAATACGCATGCCGGTGAGCGTGAGGTCAAAATGGCGCTGCGTAAAACACTATTTAAGTACAGGCTCCACCAAGATCAAGAACTATTTGACCGGGCCTACAGATATATACGTCAGTACTACTGAGGAATAGTGTTATTATGATATTCAACTAATCAGATGGAAAAGTTCGGATATTGTTCGGTCAAGGAGACATAGTTCGATGATTGGAGCTATTGCTGGTAGGGGGGTAAGGGGTCAAATCTTTATTCTTGACAATTCGGCATCGGTTATCAATTGCGGATAGAAAAAAT
>JAKJEK010000089.1 GCA_022705465.1 Patescibacteria group bacterium
TGATACCTTATTGGAACGCTACCTGTTGGCAGTCGAACGCCGCCTGCCCTGGACGGGGCGTAAGGAGCTGATCGCAGAGATCCGCTCAAACTTAATGGACACGCTAGAAGACCGCTTCGCCCAGGACGAAATGCTGAGTGAGGATGTGCTTGAAGCCGAACTGCGCAAGTTTGGCGCACCGGCCACCGTTGCCTCGGCGTACTTTGAAAGCGATGCCCTGATTGGCCCCCAGCACAACATTATCTTCCGTTTGGTAGTCCAATACTTGGTGCCAATTGTGGTAGGGGCTGTGTTCTTTGCCGGGATCCTTTCCTTTGCGCTTAGCGGCGGTAAAAGCCCCTTCTGGAGCATTTGGGAACTCGTTGGCAATGCCTGGAATGTGGGCGTGAGCATCATCGGAACGGCTGCTGTTGTACTGATGATCCTGACCCGCTTCTTTCCGCAGGTCAATAACGAAGCTTTTACCCAAGAGTTCTTAGATGAGAAGCGCAAAGAATGGAAAGTGAGCGACTTACCTGAAATTGTGCGCGAGACCGACAAGGTGCACGTTTGGGAACCCGTATTTGGCATCGTAATTGGTTTTATCGGCCTGGTTTTCTGGTTATTTCTTTTCAAAGACTGGGGCGGGATGTGGTGGCGCACGGATGAACAGTGGCGTATGGTGCCGATTTTCACCCAGGCCTTCACCCAGTTCATCCCCTGGATTGCCGTCAATACCGGCCTGGATATCGTTTTGAATATGATCCTAGCCATCCAGGGTAAGCGCAGTATCATAGCCCGCATTGTTGAGATCATTATCAAGGTCTCGGAAATCAGCCTGGTTGGTTTCATGCTGCGGGCGGGCAAGCTGCTAGCATTGGACCCCCAGCAGGCCGTCGCGAGCGGCTTCCCTGCCGAGGCTGTCAGCAGCATACAGATGCTATTGGATAATAACTTCGTGCGCTGGTTCCTGGTCTTCCTGCTGGTCGTGCTCAGCCTCGACTTGCTCAAGAAGCTGGTGGAGCTGGTCAAACGCGTCCTGGCAGGGTAGCTAGGCAGGCTTAGTTGAAAAGGACGGGCTGCAAGACTTATGCTCGTCCTTGTTATTTAATTTGACCTGATCATTGCTTTATTTAATAATACCGTTCTTGTCATTGCGACCGCCGAGGACTTTGATCTTCTGGTCTTTACTATCCCCGTAGCGCTAGCTTCCAACTGTTTCACTTCCTTTCAGCTTGGCCCTTTCAACTTTCACCTTCTTCTATCGCGCTGGACTTTATTATCCCCGCAGCCCAGCAGATTATTGCAAATCATGCGTAGGGGAGGGCTTGCAATATTTCCTGACTTAAATCTATCAGTGCATAAGCCCTCCCTTACCAAAAACTCACAATTGCGCTGGTTAACACAACAAAATCTTATACATGTAGTGTCAGGTGGGTTGTATGGCAACCATACCTGACTTTGTTATCCCCAACGCGCAGCGGAGCGGGACCAGTGCGAAGCCTCCGTGCGCAGCCCCCTGTCAAGGACCGTGGGACGAGCGTGTGAAAATGACCGCAGGTCTCCAAATTTAACCTCCTCTCCCTCGTAAGGGAGAGGATATGAGGTGAGGGTGTAGACCGCTTTAGAATTTCTTTCCCCACATCGCAGCGTAGTGGGACCAGTGCGGTTAAGTGCTTGTAGGATGAACTGTCAGTTCGTCCGGCTGCAAAAGGCAGCCTATATTACATTAGTTTTTAAGGTTTAGTATGTTTTATATTTATGCTTTATGCGAACTAACAGTTCGCACTACATTTTTCCCTTTTATCGCGCTGTTCTTTATTATCCCCGCAGCGCAGCAGCTTGTTTGATCGCGCTGGTATCTGACCAGTGCGACGGGCTGACCGCAGGTCTCCAAATTTAACCTCCTCTCCCTCGTGAGGGAGAGGATGAGAGGTGAAGGTGCAGACTTTGACCTCTCTGGACATCATTATCCCCAGTCGTAGGGTGCGGTTGAGGAGGTTGAAAGCAACAATTTAAATCTTCCCATTGTGTACCTCCTCAACCCACCATTCAGATTGCCTTAGATAGCGCAGGCCTTCATTATCCCCGCAGCGCAGCAACCAACCGGTGTAGGGGAAGGTTTGCTTGATGAAATTACCTAGGAAACACCAGTGCATAAACCTTCCCCTACCAAGTTTCAATAATTACGCTGGTTATCACAACAATATCTCATCAATCTAGTAGAGGTTGCATGGCAACCATACTTGACCTACTTTGATCGCGCTGTTTTTGACCGTTGTAGGGGAAGGTTTGCTGAATGAAACTACCTAGAAAACATCAGTGCATAAACCTTCCCCTACCGAAACCCAACAATTGCGCTGGCTGACACAACGATATCTTATCCATCTAATTTGTAGGTCAGGTTTTTAACCTGACTGAAATTACGAAACGATAACCTGTAATAAGATTGTAACAACCCACAATACCCAAAAAAGAATACACAAACGCCGACCCTGCTTATTTTTCTTGGTAATGGCAGTATATCCGCCATAAATACCAATGGCAGTGTTGACGATAGAAAGTAAAGTAACAATACTCACATAACCTTGGAACAAAATAAGTGCAACCAAGATTAACAAAATTGCGGAGACCAACGTAAATATGCCGAATCCAACCGTTGTGCAACCCCTTTTTGGCTCTTCCATGGATATCGTGGGTGATGAGATAGTCTCAGGAAAAACAGGTGTATTCGATGTCTGTATACTAGGATCAAGCCCAATTTTGTTTGCAGAACTTTCACTTTTTATTGATAAGTTTTGGCTGAAATTATGACCACAATTGAAACAGAAATTATTTCCAATCGGATTGATTTGCTTACAAGAAGGGCAAATTATCGTTTTAGATTTTCCAGATGCCTGGTTATCATTTCCCAATTGACCTGTAGAGTCTATGCGCCTAGTATCAGGAATAATTGCTAAACGCCTATAGTCTGGCATTTGGGCTTGTTCTGATGAGTTAAAAGTGGAAGAGCTTGGATTAAGAATATCAAAGTAGCAATGTTGAACAATTCTGCCTGTGTAATCCATTCTATTTACTGTACCTAAGTTGCAACGATAATGAGATGTATATCTCAATCCTGATTTCTTGTCCCGATAATGAAGGCTGACAACAACCTTCGCTTCAAAATCAGTAGGGAAAAGAGGTACTAAGAACTTGAAGTTACAAGCATGATCATATATATTACGTGAAGTAAACCCCATGTTGAGTTTGCCTGAAAAATTAACAGTAGCAAAGTTAGCTGAAAAATCAAATGACTCTACGATAAAGTTTTCTGATTATGGGGATTCAAATGTAAAATCACTTTCAATTTCTAGATCAGTCACTGTTGGAATTGTATCCTGCATTTGCTTCCAGTCGTGTGGCATCTTTCGAACAATAAAAATTTTTCCACGGCCAATTTTTTCCATAATTTGCTCCTTCAACAACGATAAATATGATTCTTTGACATGGGGTTTTGGAAAAGTGGATCGTTTATAGTGAGTAAATTCATCATCTTATTATTTTGATAAATTATATCTTAACAAAAACTTTACCACGGATCTCATATCTCTCTAATAGACCTAGTATTTTTTTAATCCACAGCGCAACGGATGAGATCGGACCAGAGCGGCCTTTGATTAGTCTGGTGTCCTCAATGTATAGGCTCCAGGTGCAGTCCCCAATCAAGGGTTGTGGGACCTGTGCGACAAGCTGACCGCAGGTCTTCAAGTCTCACAAAACATCTGAGAATTATTATCCCTGCCGTCCGGTTGCGCTGCTTTTAACCGTTGTAGGGGAGGTCTTGCTGAGTGTAATTACCTAGGAAACACCAGTGCATAAACCTTCACCTACCGAAATCCCACAATTGCTCTGGCTGACTCAACAATACCTTATCTGTCTAGTTCCAAGTCGTTTTGGTGGGTTGAATCCTGCAAATACTCGCACCCATCAACCTGATTTACCCACCTTCAACCACACCCTACACCAAATTGAATCCTCACCCAACCCTGGTCACCACCACGATGTCTCCCTTTTTAAGTTTGAGCAACGAAATTATGTCATTAAGCACATTTAGTTGTGCGAACTGCCTGTGCCCGTCAGGGTATCAGTTCGCACTACATTTTCCTAAAGCTTAATTTAAACAACTTACGCCTTATAAGGGTTTTTTCCTTTGAGCTTTGAACTTTGAGCTTTCAGCTGCTTTTATAGCTTTCAGCTTTGAACTTTCAGCTAACATCTATGCGCAAAAAATTGCCGAATCGGCAAAAACTCGTTGCAAAACTTCCGCT
>JAKJEK010000004.1 GCA_022705465.1 Patescibacteria group bacterium
TCCCGGTGTTGGCGCGCAAGGTACACAAACTAAGGGAGTTGTATGATTCTTCCTACGCCTTGCTGCAGCCGAAGAGGATTGCATGGCCTTTAATTATCGCGGTGATTTCTTGGGGTTTTGAGGCAATAGCGTTTTACCTGGTTTTCCAGGCATTTGATTTAAACGGTTCGGTGATGGCTGCTGTGTTTATTTATTCATTTTCAACGATTGTTGGGGCAGTATCGATGTTGCCGGGTGGATTGGGGATGACAGAGGGCTTAATTGCCGGTTTGATGAAGATGTTGGAGATTGATACGGCGGTTGCTGCGTTGTCTACTGTGATAATTCGATTGGCAACATTGTGGTTCGCTGTGGTAATCGGTTTAGCTTTTCTGTTGATGGCTGAAAAAAGGTTTGGGGCAAATGTTACTGACTTGATGCTTGAGCAAGAGGTATAATATTGAAAGTAGTATGAATTGATTTAGGCGTTAGAGTTTGAGAAAGGACTACCATGAGTGAGAAGAAAAAAGTTTTTATCACAGGGGGATCTGGATTTTTAGGGATTAATCTCATTAGATTCTTGCTGGATAAAGATTATGATGTAGTGTCTTACGATCTAATTGAGTTTGATTATCCTGAGAAGGACAAGATTGAGTCTATAGTTGGTGATATTAGGGACAAAGATAGGGTAGTAAAAGCAATGAGGGGCGCCGACCTGGTTGTTCATTGCGCGGCAGCGCTACCACTTTACGGTGAAGAGGATATTTTTTCGACTGACGTTGATGGGACCCGCAATGTACTGGATGCGGCCAAAAAGAATAAGGTTGCGCGTGTTGTGCACATATCTTCAACGGCGGTGTATGGCGTGCCTGATCACCATCCGCTGGTAGAAACAGACGAGATGATTGGTGTTGGCCCTTATGGCAAGGCAAAGATTGATGCTGAGCGAGTGTGCGAGGAGTTTCGAAAGGACGGAATGTGCGTGGCTATCATTAGGCCGAAATCATTCATTGGTCCGGAGCGTCTAGGTGTATTTGCGCTGTTTTATGATTGGGCAAAAGATGGTAGAGGTTTTCCGATGATTGGAAACGGAAAAAACCGTTACCAGTTGCTTGATGTTGAGGATTTGTGCCAGGCAATTTGGTTGTGTATGACGCTTGATAAGGCTAAGGTAAACGATGTTTTCAATGTCGGGGCCAAGGAGTTTACGACAATGAGGGAGGACTATCAGTCGGTTCTTGATTATGCTGGTTTTGGCAAGAGGATAAAAGCGTTTCCGGCCGGTCCGGTGATATTAGCCCTAAAAACTCTGGAAGCTTTAAGGCTGTCGCCATTATATAAGTGGGTCTACGAGACGGCATCAAAGGATTCTTTTGTTTCTATTGAAAAAGCGGAGAAAGCACTTGGATATAAGCCAAAGCATTCCAACAAAGATGCTTTGATTAGAAACTACCGTTGGTATCTGGATAATCTGAAAAATTTTGAGGGTGCCACCGGGGTGTCGCATCGGGTGCCATGGAATCAGGGGGTTTTGAAATTATTTAAGTTATTTTTCTAGAATGATTGATAAGATCAAAGTTGTCGTCCATGTTCATACTTGGGCTTCTGCCGATTCATTGTCTGCTCCGAGCAGTATTGTTGATTATTGTCGGAGAAATGGGATTGGTGCAATTGCTATTACCGACCATAACGAGATCTGGGGAGCAGAGGAGGTTTCTGAACTAAGCAATGGCAACCCTCTGGTCATTATTGGTGAGGAAATAGCATCGCGTGATGGAGAGGTGATCGGTTTGTTTTTGAGTAGAAAGATCGAAAAAGGTTTGGAGCTAGAAGATACAATAGCTGAAATTAGGAAGCAAGGTGGTATTGTGTACTTGCCTCATCCGGGGGAGACTTTTCGTAAAACTGCAATTAAGAAAAATCGAGTGCTAGAGGTAATGCCAGAAGTAGACATACTTGAGGTTCATAATTCTAGAACGGTAATGCAAAGCGATAATCGGTGGGCATATAACTTAGCGATCAAGCACAACAAGGGAATGTTGGTTGGGTGTGATGCTCATTTTGTTAAAGATATCTCACGAGCTGTTAACTACCTGCAACAGTTTTCCGATAAAGATAGTTTTTTAAAGTCAGTTGCGACAAGCTCAGTTGAGACGGCAGTCTTGCAATCGACTGGACTTGGAGTTCAATTATTTTCGAAATTTGTAAAAATCGCTAAAAAGCGCGTGAAACGTTTGCGCAGAGAACCTAATCGCCAATCGCTTCTCGAAGTGAGCGAAAACCAACAACGCCGAATAGATAGCTAAACAACGCGTAGGTTAAAAATGTAAGGGCAATGAGTATCAGGAAGTATGTACCAAATGATTTTAAGGCAAAGCCGGCAACAAGCGTTAGAATCGCCACAGCGGCGATTTTTGCTATAGACGGCAAATCGATCGAATAGGGTATGATACGCCGGGTATAGCGGAGATTGATGCCAAATAGGACTATTTCTGATAGTAGGGTAACGAATGCGGCGCCCATAAATGAGTATCGCGGAATTAAGACGAGATTCAGGAGAAAATTGAATGTCAGAATAAACGTTGCAATTCTAACAAGGAGTTTTCTTTCATCGTTGGCGATCAGGATTTCAACCAATAGGGCGTCCAAATAGATAAGAGGTAGAGTGAAGGCGAGAAGAGTTAGCGCGCGGCCGCCACCTACAAAATCTTCGTTACTTAAAAAAACGATAATTTCTTTGGAAAAGACGATACTGACAATGGCAATTGGTGCTGAAACAAACAACATGATCGAGATGGATTTTTTAATTAACTTTTCGATGTAAGGTTTATTGTTCTCGATATTTTGGGAAATGGTAGGCTTTAGAGCGCTGGCAAAGTAGGCTCCAACAAATACTGTGACTTCAAGTACCTTATACGCAACGGTATAGATACCAGTTTCGGAGGCGCCCTTGAGCACAAATAGCATAAGGGTGTCAAGCTTGAAGAATAGATTGCTGACAATAAATACAATGCCCATTGGCCAAGCAAGATTAAAGATCCACCTTGAGATATCACGATTGTACTTTGGGCCGAAAGAAACAAAGTGGCTGCCAAATAGCCATTTAAAGGCGAAAATCAGGAATCCGGAGAGGGCAATAGTAGCAATGACAAGAAGGAAGTCTCCTTGATGCCGGATGATTAGGTAAAGGGCCAGGATTGAGAGAAGTTTACTTAGGAATTCGGCTAGCGCCGAATATTGCATTTTGAGCCGGTATTGGAGAACGATGTCGTAAATGCTGCCCAGCAGATTAAAGAAAAGGAAGCCAGTGGCGATGGTTACGCCAATCTTAATACGGTTGTCATAATGAGTCAAAAAGACGATTGCAATTGCAATAGCGGATACGATTAAGGCAGAGATAAGTCTGACAACAAATACATTGGAGAGAATTTTTTTTTCGTCCTGCGGCCGTTTGGAAATCTCTCTAACAGTAACAGAAAATAGGCCTAAATCGGCGATGACCAGAAAAAAGTTTACATAAGTGGTAATGGTGTTATATTCACCAACGCCGGTTGTGCCTAAATAGTTAGTGAGTAATTTGATGGAGATTAACGTAAAAACCAGAGTAGTGAACCTGACCACAACTTGGGAAACAGTATTGATGAAAATGTCTTTTTTATTGAGCATCGGGGGGATGGTTGGCTTGACTGGCCAAATCAAGGCTATTTAGAAGTCGCTTCTTTTTGAGTCGATGCCTTCTGGCTAGTAGTAAAGCTGCGACTAGGACAATGGTGCCAGCACTGGCAAAGATACTTACCATGTGCTGTTGCCAAACTGAAGTTTTCGGTAGCGATTCTGATTCGGTGGTAACGGGAGCAGCCGCAACTGGTTCGTTGGCATCTTCGTCGGTGAGTATGGTGATAGCACCGCCCTTAACCTGAGTGATTTCAAAGCGAATCTCATCGCTTGCTGGTGTTAGCCGTTTTTCATTTTGGCCTTGAACGGTCATTTTATAAAAGCCTGATTTGATGGGAAAGTCAAGTATTAATTCCCAGCTGCCCGTAGAGTCGCTTTGAACGGACAGAGTTTTTCCTTCAGGGAGAACCGGCATTGGATCTATGGCAACATTGGCAATAAAGCCTGGTTCGATGTTGCCGGAAATAACTATGCCGGTAAGCGTGCCGCTGGTCACGTCATTAATAAATTGCGAATGCTTGGAAATTTTAATTTGTCCCGGCTTTGATAAGGATTCGTCGATTTTGGGATCGGGCTCTTTTATATTTATTTGGAAATGCGTTGTTGCGCCCCAACCGTCAGCGTTTTGGGCTCTAATATGGAAATAATAAGTTCCAATGGCTTTATCGGCATAGGTAATAGCGGTATCGGCCGAGGTGACTTTAGCGGTTGGAATGGTTGCTGCAGCTTGGTCGAGCAGATAAGAGAAGCCTGTGACACCAGCTGATTTATTCCATGAAAGAACGATAGTTGTGGCTTCATAGGCAACGTTTGGGTCCGGATGAGAGCTGGAGGCAACGGTGACTTTGCCTGGGAGATTGGGTGCTTTCTCAATGGTAAAGTTGGCGTTAGAAGAGCCGGTGCCTACAACCGCTCCGCTCCTAGCTAATTTAGCACCAGAGATAGAGACACTGCCACTACCGGCTGACTTCCCTTTAAGTTTGATAGTGGCAACTGTAAACGAGCTGGTGGGCGAGACGATACCGACAAAGTCGGTGCCATTGGCGGTGTTTTTCCGGGGAGCCAGGTGGCACTACCTGCACTGAAGGATACGATATCGACTGGTCCTGATACAGCAATCTTCCCTTGCAAACTGTCAAATTCTGCGCCACTGGCTGCAACAGTGATGGTAAAAGTTTGGCCTATAGTTTTTGTGCCACCACCTGAAGCATAGATGCCGCCGGCAGCGAAAGCGGTGGAGTTAATTGAGGTTGTGCCGAGAGTTGCTAGAATGCCTAAAGCGCAAGCGAGAATCTTATTCATTTTAACTGCTCCAGTTAGAGGCTAATATTGATAAATCCAATAAATCAACTGTTCCATCAGCATTTAAATCTACCATTGGTTCGCCAGGGTGGACGTGATTCCAGTGGTCGGCGAGCATTGACAGGTCGAGTAGGTCAACTTGATTGTCGCCGTTAATGTCAGCCATCTTGTGACGTTTTATTTCCAGGGTTTTAGTAGCAAGGATGGTTCCATCTTCCTTCTGATACTCCAGGGTATAAACGGTTGTGCCGCCTGGTGCCTCGACGGTTAATACCCATGACGGAGTGCCGAGATCGGCGACAAGCGTATTAGTACTTCTTATATATACTCTGGTATCAACATCCTTAGATCCGGTCAATGTGACAGAGGGATTATAGGTTTTAGATATGAGCGCCTCTGTGTCGTTAATACTGTTAACGTTTGGCTTGCTCCACCAGAGAGCGTAGTAGTCATAGAAATTTTTTTGGGCAGGGTAAATGTGTGGGGTATACAAATAGAGAACCCTGGTGGCGATACTTTCACAAATAAGAGTGTTGTTGTCAATCAATATTGGTTGGTTGTAGGTGTCGACGAATGATTTGTATCGTTTGTCAAACCAAGCGGTGGCATAGGCAATTTGCTGACCAACACCACCAAAATCAATAGCACGTTGATAGTATCCCGCGTTATCGCACTGGCTAATTACGCCTACCAAGCAACTAGCCATTCTTTCGTCGTATAAATAAAACATCGGCCAAGTTTCCGTGGTTTTACTGCTAGGTTGACTGCGGGTTATGGCTGAACTTTCCCTCTGAAGAATAGAAAGCACTACTTTAGGATTGATGTTATGCTCCTGAGCTTCGTCGTAGATGAGTTGGGCGACAGTTTTGTTGTAGAAGGTGGCAATGGTTTGGCCATCGAGTACATAGGCTTGGCGGACATTGGCATTTTCCAGCCAAACTGATGTACCGTCGGTGACGGGGTAAGGAACAAGAATATATTCAGGAATGACATAGTTGGCAAGCCAACTACCCTTGGAGGCTAAAAAATTGTTAATCTCGTCGGCCGTCATGGAATTCTTGTTGGTAAAGTTTTGATCAGTAATAATCAGGGTTTCGCTAAAATTGGCTTTGGCAGTTAGATAACTGCCAAACACGATCAGCAGTGCGATTACACTGAGGGTAAGTTTGCATACGATGCCGGTAAATTTTGAGAGCGATTGATGGTTCATAGTTAATTAGGGTTCCTGATTGCCAAACCACTCCCGCTCAAGTATTTCTAGACGAGATCTAAGTAGTTCGTCGTTAGGGTTATTGGCAATTCCTTCTTTGACGGTGGCGATTGCTTGCGACTTTTGTCCCAAATTATATTCAGCTTGCGATTTTTTATTGTAATAGTCGGGGTTGTTGGGGTTGATTTCGATGGCTTTAGCAAAGTTGTGGGCGGCTGAGTCGTAACGTTGGGCTCCAAGGTCTTCCATACCTGTTTGATAGAACTGTTGGTCAGTGGGTTCTTGTTTGTTGTTGGATGGGTCTTTCGTTTGCTCAGAACCAGGGCCTATTGGCTTCGTTGGTGTTGTTGATTTTTCTGATACCGATGGTGTACCAGAAGCGGATTGATCGGTGCCTTGACTGTCGTTGAGAGTGAGCCTAAGGAATAGTATAATTGCTATCGTGATCACGACAAAAACAATGCCCGGTGCTAGGTACGGAAATCTTTTTTTGTCACCATCTTGTTTGTTGGCGATCTGTTTATCCTCCATCTCTATGATATTGTATCATAAACCGTTGAGTTGTCGAATGATTTTTACAAATATCGATAGTCTGCTTGTTCATTATTTGTTATACAAGTATGGGGTTAAAATTGTGGCGGCGAAGGACAAAAACACACGCTAGAATTATGCCTGTTTAAGTCAGGCTTTGATAACCTCATGCTGTGATGGCGGGATGACCGAAAAGTGCCACAAGGAATGATTGCTTTTTGCATAGAAACGATACATGCGAGATAGTGGTGGCGGTTGAGTTCGAGTGGTAGAATATGTATAAAGTCTGCCTCTTAGTCAAGAGAGAGTTAATAGCGGTGAAAGAACTGAAAAGCAAATTTAAACTTAGTATTTCCCAGTATCTATTATTGGGAAGTACCTTTATGATTCCTTTTTATATTTTTCGTTTTTCAATCTGGGGTATACCAACAAATGTGTTTGAGGTTACCACAATTGTAACACTAGTGGCTTTTTTGATTGGTTGTCGGGGCCGTACAAAACCTTTGGTGCGGGGTGCAATTTGGCCCTACTTATTACTTGTGTTGGTGGTGGCGATTGCGTTGAAATCGCCAGATCAGATGCAGGCACTGGGAATAGCCAAAGGATGGTTTGTTGTACCATTCATATACTGCTGGTTGGTAATCAATAACTTTCATCAACACGATGTGGCCAAGCTGGCGCTACCAATTCTGGCAGCAACAATACTTATATCGCTCTGGGCGATTGGCCAGCAAATGCAGATTGTTACCACAGCCTTTTATCAGAACGGGGATGCGACGTTCGATCAGTACTTGCTGGAGAATTTTCGGGCTTTCGGTCCATTCGAATCACCGAACTACTTAGCTATGTTTTTGTTGCCGGCGTTTTTTATATCTTCGTTGGTTTTCGTCGAGATAAAAAACAAAGATAAACGTTTGCTGGCTAGTCTGTTATTCGCCATTCCGTTAATAGCGCTGTATGCAACAGAGTCGAGGGGTGGATTTATGGCATTGGGCGTGACGGCAGTATTGGCATTTTACTTAATGACACGTAGGGTGTGCGATTGTAGTAATGTGATGCATCGGTACTCGTGGTATAGGTGGTTATGCGGAGTAACTCAATATGGTTTTCTGGCTGGTTTGGCAATTTTTATTATGCTTATGGTCTATGCAATTGCCCGTGATCCATCAAGGTTGGAGAGCGATATGGCCAGAATAGAGATCTATCGCTATTCCTGGCAGATGGTGCGAGATAACCCTATCTGGGGTGTTGGTTTGGGGAATTACCATACCGCAATTGAAGAGGCGACGCGTCAGTTTCCTTTGTTTAGGATTTCTGTGTTGCCTTACGCACTGCACCCTCACAATCTAGTTATGGCTTTATGGTTGAATTTAGGTATAGCGGGTCTAGCGGTATTTGCAATTGTTGTCGTTAGTTATTTTCGGAGGTTGCGGCAGACAATTGATCCACTGCGTTGGGCAGGTGCGCTAGCGATGATATCAATTTTAGTGCATGGAGTGGTTGACACGACCTATTTCAAAAACGATTTGTCGGCATTATTTTGGTTGACGGTAGCTTTAGCATATGTACCAAAGGCTGAAGATGCCTCAGCTGGCCAGAAGGATTAGCCATAAAGCATTAGTGTGGTTTACTGTTTCTCTGGGTTGCTTATAATTTCGTTATATTATTTGCGGTGAGTAACTAATTTGATAGTATTGCAGTCAATGATACAAGAAAAGACAAAAGTTCTGAATTATTATTTATTGATAGTGATTTTTCTATTTTTGCCTTTTTCGTCATGGCTAGTTAGTTTAACTGGAAGACCGGAACTCAGTTTGATTCGGGACATTTTGGTTATTGCTCTGTTGTTGCTGGCTTTAGTCAAAAATGGTGATAGAACTCAACACAATAGATTAGTACTTGGTTTATCTGTTGCTTTTGTTGTGTGGGGAGTGTTGTCTGTATTTTGGCGGGAGGCTAGTTTTGTTCAGTGGTTGCGTGGAGCGCGCTTTGATTTGATGCCAATTGTGTTTTTTGCCGCTGCATCGACATTTATTTGCGATCGCAATGAGGATCAAGGATTGTTTCGAGTTGTAATTGGTGCCGGGGCGGTGATTGGAGTATTGGGGATCCTGGAGTTGTGCGGCATAAGGCTCCCACTCTACACCGATTACTCTGCGGTTGGGGCGATCAAGGATATTAATTATGTTGGAGAATGGAATCAGGTTAGATTAAAGTCTGTGTTGGCTGGTCCAAATGCGCTCGGTTTGTATATGCTAACACTGGTTGCGTTTGTATATTCTTATTTAAGCGGAAGAAAGAGACTGCTGCTCTTTGTCTTTTTCTCAGTGATTTTATTTCTGACTTTTTCTCGAAGCGCACTAATCGGTTTGCTGGTGTTGCTGTTTGTGGCAGGGTTTTGGAACTTGAAACCAAAGTTCGGGTTAGTGAAGACTGTGTCGGCAGTGGCCATGGTGGTATTGGTGATGGGTATGACGGGATTCTTGTTGATGAGTAGTCCGGTATTGAAAAATTTTATTACCCATGGCGATTCCTCTAGCTTGCGCTGGCAGCAGTATGAACGAGTTTGGGAGCAGAGAGGTGAGATTGGTTTGCTGGGAAGGGGTGCGGGAGGTGCGGGGCCCTCCTCCCAAAATAGATTAGATGGCGGGCCTAATCGGTGGACGGAGAACGTTTACTTGGATATGTTTGAAGCATATGGATTGGTGGGTGCTATGCTTTACCTGTCATTGATAATTAGCTTGATGTTAGCAATTGTAAGGACAAAAAGCCTTGATGCTCGGGGGTCAATATTAATCCTTATTTCGTTCGGTGTATCTGGAATATTTCTCAATTACTATGTGGGGCAGATTGGGATTTATCTGTTTTGGTTAATGCACAGTATGGTATTACGTAGGGCGAATCCGAGATTGGGTAATATCGGTTAGATATGGTTTGTCGGTAAATTGCCAGTGTGGTAATTTAAGATAAATAATTGTTTAAGGTAGGGCTATATTATGGCAAGAGTACTAATTGATGGAAGATTTGTTGGGGTGGGAGAGTCGATATCTCGCTACACCTTAGAGCTCTTAAAGCATATATTGAAGATCGATCGAAAAAATGAGTACACATTGCTGGTGCGGCCGCTAGGCGAGGAAGTGTTATTAGCAAACTATCCGGATCTGATTGAGGTTCCCAATTTGCAGCTGAGCGTTTTGGACGTGAAGCACTATTCATTGGATGAACAGACGAAGTTGCTCGCTTACCTAAATGAAGAGAAGTTTGACCTAGTTCATTTTACGCAGTTTAATCACCCGATAAGATACAAAAGGCCGTTTGTAATTACGATTCATGATCTAACGATTTTTCATCACAACATGGATCAAGGTTGGATTAAGCGAATGGCGTTTAGTCGAGTGATGAAATCAGCCGTCGGCCGATCTTCAAAGATCATTACTGTGTCTGATACGACAAAGCGTGAATTGGTTGAAAGATATGGGATAAGTGGTAGCAAAGTTGCCGTAATTTATAATGGGATCGATCACTCTAGATACAACAAGGAAGTCAAGAGCGAGAAAAAAAGAATCGATGATTTCCGAACTAAATATCAGATTGCGGAGCCGTACATACTCTACACTGGGATGTGGAAGCAGCATAAGAATTTGGTGAGATTGCTGCGGGCATTTGAAAATACTTATGAAACAGAGGAGATGAAGGGAAAGGTGCAGTTAGTGTTGGTAGGTAAGGTTGATGATAACGAAAGGGAAGTTTTGGCTGAGATAGAGCGCATCAACAAAAAGTATGGATCTCTGGGTTTTGAGGCGGTTAGGGTTACAGGCTATGTAGATGAGTGGGAGCTGCCTTTAGCTTATGCTGAAGCTCTGGCATACGTGATTCCGTCACTGTCAGAGGGTTTTGGTATGCCGCCATTAGAAGCGATGGCTTGCGGAACGCCGGTGATTGCTTCAAACGCTTCGTGTATTCCTGAGGTGTTGGGAGACGCTCCATTATATTTTAATCCAAAGAGCGAAAAAGAGATGAGTGAGGCGATGGCGAAGATGGTGAAGGACGGAAAGCTGCGAGATAAGTTACGGGAGCAGGGCTTGAAGCAAGCGCAAAAATACCGTTGGGACGAGGCGGCTAAGGAGATTCACAAAATTTATCGGGCGGTTTTACAGTAATAGCCTAAATAATCAAACAAAAAAACGGCTGGAGTTCTCCAGCCGTTCTGGTGAGATGGCCTAGCGCCGGAAGTAGACTCGAAGGTCGTATTGGCAAATAGCGCAGAAGGGTCCATGCCGAAGCCGATCAAGGGAGATCTGCTTCCAGTCGTCGGGGACGCTGAGTCCCTGGCGCATGGCGCATCGGTTGGTGCAGTGCCGACCGAGTGAATCTTCCACGTTGTCGGTGCGGTGTTGCGGGATAAGCCCGAATACGTGGCCGAGTTCGTGGATCGTCTCTGTTTCAACACATGCCCATTGGGTGTGTCGATCAAGATTTCTAAAGCGGTGAGTCGAGATGACGGTGCCAAGTGATGGCTGAGCTACGCCGATGATGAAGTTGTTGTTGTCGGCGTAGATGTCGGAGTGAAGAACAGCGACATCGTAGTGGCGGATGTGCTGTTGCCAGGGTTCGGTCAACAAACAATGAAGGATAACACTCGCGTCGAGCTGGTTTGGTCGAGCGCTGTGAATAGCGCCCTGATGGAGATACCAGTCGATGCTACGATAGTCGGCCAGTTTTCCGTCTGGATGACGATAGGGATCCATGCGGAAAGCACCGAAATTCAGGATGTTAATGCGACTGCTTACTTTGGCAGCTTCGAGAACAGCTCGAATACCGCTAAAGACGGCGTCGCATTCATTTTGGGTGATGCCCGGCTGGAACATAACGTAGATAGGCCGCAAATAGCTCATCTGAGTTCTCCCGTCGTTTGGTGTTCCAACGTGTTATTATACAACTGCATGTCGATATAGTCAAGATTGAAAAAAGAGCGGTGTTCTGGTATGCTAAACGGGAATTTGAGCTATGCTTGAAAAGTATTAACGCCATGTTGTTTGTGGCGTTTTCGATTGTATATTAATTAAAGAGGGAAAGGAGAAGTATGTTTACGAATTCTCTGGCGATTGCACTGTCGGCATCGGTCCTGGCGGTCGTATACGCACTCATCTTAATATCGTACATTTTGAAGAAGCCAGTGGGCAATAAAAAAATGGCCGATATTGCAAAAGCAATTCAGGATGGCGCTACCGCGTTTCTCAATCGCCAATATTCAACAGTGGCGGCAGTAGCAGCCGTTCTATTTATTGTTTTGCTGTATACACTAAATTGGCAGACGGCCGTTGGTTTCATAACCGGTGCAATATTATCGGCGTTGGCTGGTTATATCGGCATGATGGTATGCGTTAGGGCCAACGTTAGAACTGCTGAGGCATCCAGAAAGGGTGTGCAAAGCGGAATGGATGTTGCTTTTAAGTCCGGCACAGTAACTGGAATGTTTGTAGTGGGATTGAGCCTGTTGGCAGTTGCCGGTTTTTATGCGATCTTTCGTGATACCGTTGCTTTGATTGGTTTTGGCTTTGGCGGTTCCCTCATTTCAATCTTTGCTCGCCTGGGTGGTGGAATCTTTACTAAAGCAGCAGATGTTGGGGCAGATTTGGTGGGTAAAGTTGAAGCTGGTATCCCAGAAGATGACCCGCGTAACCCTGCAGTAATTGCCGATAATGTTGGTGATAATGTTGGTGATGACGCTGGAATGGCAGCTGACTTGTTTGAAACATATTCAGTAACGGCTGTGGCAGCGATGCTGCTTGGATCTTTGACCTTTGACAATTTTGAAAACGCCGTACTGTATCCTTTGGTTCTTGGCGGTATTTCAATTTTTGCATCAATTTTCGGTAGCTTCTTTGTGAAACTATCAAAAAGATCAAAAAACATTATGGGGGCGTTATATCTAGGTCTGGCTATCTCGGCCGTTGTAGCTGCAGTAGCGTTTTATTTTGCAACAAACTGGTTAATGGAAGGTAATGGTTTGTTTTCTACTATCAATATCTACTACGCAGCGCTGATCGGTTTGTTAGTAACTGCAGCCATGGTAATTATTACTGAGTACTTTACCTCAACCAAATATGCTCCAGTTAGATCAATTGCCCAGAGTTCAACTACGGGTCATGGCACAAACATTATTGCAGGTTTGGCAGTGTCGATGCGATCGACAGCTGCTCCAGTGATTGTGATTGCGGCTAGTTTGTTGGGTGCTTTCCAGCTGGCAGGACTTTACGGTGTGGCGATTGCTGTTGTAAGCATGTTGTCGATGGCGGGTATTGTGGTAGCAATTGATGCTTTTGGTCCGGTCGTTGATAATGCTGGTGGCATTGCAGAGATGGCAGAATTGCCGGAAGATGTGCGAGTCCATACTGATGCATTAGATGCTGTCGGAAACACAACCAAGGCTGTAACTAAGGGTTACGCAATTGCTTCAGCCGGGTTGGCAGCGATTGTATTGTTTGCCAGTTATACCGAAGAGTTAGTAAATGCCGGTCGAA
This sequence comes from Patescibacteria group bacterium, assembly GCA_022705465.1. Lineage (GTDB taxonomy): Bacteria > Patescibacteriota > UBA1384 > XYA2-FULL-43-10 > 1-14-0-10-43-13 > JAKJEK01. The sequence continues at coordinate 13,222 of JAKJEK010000004.1, forward strand.
CTTTGACTTTTGACTTAGCTGATCCTTATGTCATTATTGGTTTGTTTATCGGTGGATTGCTGCCATATTACTTTGCTTCTTTGGCGATGGAAGCCGTTGGCAAGGCGGCTGGTTCAGTGGTGGAGGAAGTTCGGCGTCAGTTTAGGGAGATCGCCGGAATTATGCAGGGTAAGGCTAAACCTGATTATCGCCGAGCAGTTGATATTGTAACCAAAGCGGCAATTAAAGAGATGATTCTACCAACATTTATCGCCGTAGCTGCTCCGTTGTTAGTTGGTTTTGTTCTTGGTCCAGTTGCTTTGGGCGGTTTCCTGGTGGGTACAATTATTACCGGTTTGTTTGTCGCAATTTCGATGACATCTGGTGGTGGTGCTTGGGATAATGCCAAGAAGTTTATTGAGACTGGAAGCTATGGTGGAAAAGGTTCTGCCGCTCATCAGGCAGCAGTGACCGGGGATACGGTTGGCGATCCATATAAAGACACGGCTGGCCCAGCTATCAATCCAATCATCAAAGTAGTGAATATTATCGCATTGCTAATTGCGCCGACTTTGGCTGGAGGTGACCCCAGTGTTTCCGTGAAAGTTGCGTTGATTGCAGTATTTGTTATTATTCTATTGGCATACGCGTGGTTCGGATCAAGAGGTAACAATACATCTAGCGCAAAATAGACAGGCGAGTGTATGAGTAAAAACCAAAGCGATGAGATTGTAAGTATCGAGGCACGATTGGCAAGTATCAACAAAGACAAGGCGACACTAACCTCGGGTAATGCCGAGGTTAGTGTTCCTGCCGATTTCCTTCCTTCGAGCTTGAAGGTCGATGATGTGGTTTGGGTTACGATTTCGACCGAAAGAGGCGAAAAAGAGAGGAGAGAAAAGCGAGCAAAGGACTTGCTTAATGAAATACTTAGGGGGGAATAGGGACACAAGGGTGTCCCTATTGTTTAAATTGAGCGAGGTAGACAGAATGGAAAGATTTAACTATGTGCCCGGGCAGGAGTTTGCAATTACGCCGGAGGGGGTAGGAGCGGCGTTAGAGATGTTACGGGAGCGTGTAGCAGCAGCTTCTGAGCTCGCATTTGTAGGAGAACTAACGGACCGATTTCCTGGCGCAAGAGTGGTGCTGGTGGGTGGAATTGTGCGTGATGCATTGATTGGTCTGAAAAGTAAAGACTATGATTTTGTAGTGGAGGGTGTTGAGTACGATGACTTGGTTGAGTTTTTGGCTCAGTACGGGGAAGTTGAATATAAACAAAGTCGAAGCTACGGAGTGTTGAAGTTTCAACCTCAGGGGTACCACGAAAAATTGGATATTGCTTTGCCAAGAACAGAAATATATGAGCCGGGGCAGCGGGCTGGGAATGCTAATGTTTCGCTGGAGAAAGTGGCAATAGAGGAGGATTTTTCTAGACGAGACTACACAATTAATGCACTTGGTTTGGACATGAAAACCGGGGAGATTATTGATCCGTTTGGCGGGGTTGAAGATTTGCGCAGGGGGCAGATAAGAGCGGTTAACGATCCGCGGGAGCGGTTTATGGAGGATCCAACCAGGATACTGAGAGGAATCCGTTTTGCCGCTAAGCTTGGATTCAAGATTGAAGAGAAAACTCTCAGGGCGATGGCTGAGCTAAAGGACGAGATGGTAAGGACCTTTGTGGATGAGGAGGGCAGAGAGGTGGCCCGGGTTCCGGTTGAGAAGGTGAGGGATGAGTTACTAAGGGCGTTGCAAGCGGATCCAGTGCGATGTGTGGAGTTATATGATCAGCTAGGGATTTTGCAGATGTATCTTCCGGAGGTGGCAGCCATGAAGGGAGTTCCACAGCCACAAGAATTCCATAGCGAGGGTGATGTATTTGTTCATACTAAACTGGTCTTGGATCATTTACCGCAAAAGGCGCCAGTTGAGTTGATATTAGCGGCGCTGATGCACGATATCGGTAAAGTTGATACTTATCAGCCGCCGAAGGTGACTGGCGACAGAATTCGATTTAACGGTCATGCGGAGGTGTCGGCCAGGCAAGCGGAAGCAGTGCTGGAACGATTAAGAGTTAACAAGAAGGACGGAACTATTGCAAAGACGGTGTGGTTGGTCGAAAATCACATGAAGGCACTGTCGTTTGCGGAAATGCGAGTTAGTACGCAAAAGAAATTGGCGCGGCACGAACAGTTTCCAAATCTGGTAGCACTAACAGCAGCGGACGCGGCTTCCAGTTTAAGGCCAGACAGGACAACAGACTCGTCTTTTGTCCCAGTAATGCAACGCATATGGCAAGAGGTTGCCAGAGAGCGGGAAGCGGGGAAAGGCCCTGTCCTGCTGGATGGCCATGAGATTGCCCGGGTACTGAAAAGACACATGCCAGACTTTAGCCAAAGAGAACATGGGCGATTGATCGGTAAAATCAAAAATATGGTTATGGAGGCTTATGATGAGGGGATTGTTAATAGTAAAGATGAAGCTCTAGCCTGGCTGTCTGATAATTTCGAGGAATTGGTAAGGAAGCTTAAGTAAGAAAAACACCAGCATGATGCTGGTGTTGGGGCTTAGTGTGGCCAGTAGTCCTCATATTCGAGGATGGCGGCGTAGTGTTTGCCGTTATTGTCCTTGATGACGTGGGTAAACTGGCGTTCGCGCGGTCCAGGATTAAGAAGATACAGGGTCTCGTAGCCCTGTTCGTTAAGCTCTTTTAGTACGGGATATAGGGCAACCTCTTGGCTAAGAGGTTCGATTAAGTGGGGATACGACCGGCATGGTCTTATCTCCTGTGCCAGGTAAACTGCCGGGAGGGGTAGTCTATCCATCGTATCTCCTTTCGGACGAATGTTACACTAACACAACGTAATTACTGTGTCAATTGGTTATTGGTAATAGTGATGGAAAAGTTGGCTCATTTTGTTTATACTAACTATGTTGATTGTCAGTAAGTGCGAATATTATCATGAAGAAATATCCGTTAAAGAATTTAAGGACTAAGAAAGTTTTAGCCATTATTGGGGTGGTACTGGTTGTTGTCCCATTAATTGTATTTGGTGTGTATTCTGCTTTAAACCATAATCGCGTATACGCTTATCAGCAGATCGGCGGAGTGACACTAACAGGAAAGACTAAGCCGGAGTTGCATCGAGCGATTTTAGATAAGACCGAGGAAGTCAGGTTAAACGATATTGTGCTAACTTACGCACTGGGTGAGGACGATAAGACTTTTACAATCAAGCCGGTTGAGGTTGGTGTGCGATATGATACCGATGTAATAGTAGATTCTATTTGGAACTATGGTCGGCATGATAATGCGTTTGTTGCTTTGTGGCAGCAAATAAAGGGTTTATTTACTCCAATAGAGCACCGGGCTGAGTTGCACTATGATGAGGAATTATTGGCTGAAAAGGTGGCGACGATTGCACAAGAAGTTGATTTACCCGAGAAAGATTATTCCTTCGTCTATACTAATGGTAAATTTGCTTTATTGTCTGACCGGTCTGATGGTCGCAGGATTAATCAGACAGAAGTGCGTAATAGGGTTGTGACTTCGTTGTTGTACCTTGAGCGCAACAAGCTGCCGTTTTCTGCTGAGGTATACAGTCCACAGGTGAAGGAGGAGAAGGCGATTGCGCGACTGACTGAAGCAAATGATGTGCTTAATGGCGGCAGCATAGTAGTGGCCTATGAAACTCAGGAGTTTAAATTCGATAACGACATGATCGGCGGTACCATCAAATCAAAGGTGTCAGGGGATGACTTGGAGATGGTGCTTGATGAAGCCAAGATTAATGCTTTTGTGGATTCGGTAGCAGCTTCAATTGATGTGGTACCACAGAATGCAAAATTAGCAGTGAAAGATGGCAAGGTGACTGCTTTTCAAATTGCCCAATACGGCAAGACCTTGGATAAAGAGCAAACAAAGAAATCAATCAAAGAGGCTATCTGGTCACGAGTGGGTAACAAGAGTGCGGCGAACAACAAGCCCATTACCTTGAAGGTAGAGGTAAATAAGCCGGAGGTGACAGAATCAGATATTGATGCGTTAGGGATTACAGAGCTGATTGGTTCGGCTTTTACGGAATTTAAAGGTTCTCCGGCTAATCGGGTTCATAATATCGAAACCGGCGCAGCTGCATTGAATGGGGTTTTGCTTAAACCGGGCGAGACGTTTTCTACTTTGGCACGGTTGGGCGAGATTGATGATAAAAGCGGTTATTTGCCGGAGTTGGTAATTAAAGAAAATAGGACTGTGCCAGAATTTGGTGGTGGTTTGTGTCAGGTGTCGAGCACCCTGTTTCGAGCTGCTTTGAATTCCGGCATGGAGATACTAGAGCGGAAGGCTCATCGCTATCGAGTTAGTTACTACGAACCGCCAATTGGTATGGATGCAACTATCTATGATCCGGCGCCGGATTTCAAGTTTAAGAACAACTATAATAGTCATGTATTGGTTCAGGTGAATGTAACTAATTATAAGATTACTTTTGATCTATATGGCACGAAAGATACACGTGAAATAACAGTCGGTAAGCCGGAGACGTGGGGACTCACAAATCCTGGTCCGCCAGTTATCATCGAAACAGATACCTTGGCCCCCGGGGTAAAGAAGCAACTAGAAAAGGCCCACTCTGGTATTTCGGCGAAATTTTATTACAAAGTTACCAAAGACGGCAATGTGTTACAGGAGACAGAGTTTCATTCTAAGTATGTGCCCTGGCCTGAAAAGTGGTTGGTTGGTAAACAGATAGAAGTTGCGCCGTCTCCGGAGGTGCCGAACGTTGAACAAACACCTCCCAGTGAGCCCGTTCAGCCAGTTCAGCCGTAATATCAGCATATTAGTGAGGGAAATGTGAATATTCAAGCCTATCATCATTTATCGGTTCAAGAGGTTGAGCGTTGTTTTAAGAGTGATCGCGCCAAGGGTATTTCCGGCAAAACAGTTCAGTCTTTGTTGAAAGAATATGGTTTGAATTCGCTTGAAAGTCTTAAGGCAGTGAGTGCGTGGGAGATCTTGCTACGACAGCTGAGCAATTTCTTTGTGTTATTACTGGCCATTGCGGCAGTGATTTCATATTTTGTTGATGGGCCGGTTCAAGCAATAGTGCTAGTTACAATCATTTTAATCAATGTGGTTTTTGGTTTTTTTCAGGAATATAAAGCAGAAAGGGCATTGTCGGATCTAAAATCATCGTTTCATGCCACTTGTAAGGTGATTCGGGGTGGGAAAGTCGGGGTAGTCTCAACAAAATATTTGGTTCC
>JAKJEK010000090.1 GCA_022705465.1 Patescibacteria group bacterium
TCTCGTACACTCTTCCAAACGAAGAGGACGTGGTTCACTACTTCCAGGCAGGGCCTGCAATCAAGCGCCCATTCGGACCCTACCTCTGCCGCATCGAGGACGCGCCGCCTGGCGAATCAAACCGTTTCAGGTCGGTTGCTGAATGCCGTGGAATTGCGGATAAACAAAACTGTATCCTTGGCATCTGTGAGCCACTCTGGTTTCTGGCTTACTACCCAAGATACCTTCTGAAAATGAAGGAGGAGTTCCGCGCCCACCCCGGTATTGAGTTCGGTGATCTCACTACGTCGGATGGCCGAAAAGCGCCCCACGTATGGATCGACGAACTCAGACGAAACCAGCATCTGCTCAGGTTTGGAGTTTTCGACTCCATCCAATCCAGCCCATACTTTGGTTCCTTTATAGCAAAAATCATCAAACCCGAAGGATTGATGATTTCTTGCCCGAACCTTGAGTATGCCGGCCTATCCTAAGCGAGCTCAGGCTCGCTTTTTTATTATATTGACATAGATCTTACAGAAACTCTATAACTGATTCTCTCTATGATAGAGATAGTTTTCGGTTGCATGAATTATCTTTGCCATCATCTGCACTGCTTTTATCGGATAATTACCAACAGTCGTCTCATTGGACAGCATTACTGCATCTGTACCATCGAAAATTGCATTGGCAATATCCGTCACTTCAGCACGAGTAGGGTATGGTGCATGAACCATTGATGCCAACATTTGAGTCGCAGTCACTACCGGCTTATCCGCATAGTTTGATTTTTTGATTATTTGCTTTTGTATAATCGGCAGTCTTTCAATTGGAATTTCCACACCCAGATCACCACGTGCCACCATAATCCCATCCGATGCTCGCACAATCGAAGATAAATTCTCAATCGCTTTGGCCCGCTCAATCTTGCACATCACGCGGATTGGTTTATCGCCGATAATCTCCTTAACTATCTTGACGTCATCCTCGTTTTGAACAAAAGAGATTGCTACCCATTCAGGGTTCTTGGTCATGATATACTCTAAGTCTTGGATGTCTTTCTCTGTGATTGAAGAGGTCGTAGTTTGAGTTAGGGGTAAATTAACGCCTTTGCGCGGGTATAGATCACCGCCAACCACCACTCGCGTAAATATCCGATGGCATTCAATCTTTTCAACAAGCAATTCGATCTGGCCATCGTCAATTAGCACCACATCACCTGGCTTAACATCAGTGTGCAGATACGGGTCTTCGATCACAATATCAGTTGGCACAATTTTTGGGTTTGACGATGTCGTCAGAACAACGCATTCATTTGTCGTCAACTGTATGGGTGCATTTTCAAACTCTCGAACCCGAATCTTCGGACCTTGCAAGTCGCACAAAATCGAAACGCTTTTACCCAAACGTTTTGAAACTTTTCTTATTCTGTCGATTCTTTCACCGTGCACCTCGCGTGCATCGTGAGAAAAGTTTAATCGAGCCACGGTCATTCCAGCATGGATTAATTTCTCGATCATCTCTTCGGACTCGGTAGCCGGACCGATAGAACATAATATTTTTGTACGCATACGCCTCCTAAAAGGACTATTATTATAGACATAAAATTTTCAACACAAGGATTATTGTACCAAATATCGGCTCATATAGCAAGCCCGCTCATCACTTGACTCCCGGATTTTGCCCACATCATCCATTGAAATTTTTGTCCTGTAGCGTTAATATGTAAAAAATGGCAAAATTACGTTGCTACAAAGTTATTATTAGTGTTGGAAAATGAACATGGATAATCAAAAAGTGGATAAGAAAGAACTTGGCATCACTCCGCGCAGCGCCGATTACTCAAAGTGGTATCTAGACGTCATCCGCGAAGCCGATTTAGCTGAGCATGCGCCTGTTAAGGGCTGCATGATTATTAAGCCTTATGGTTACGCCATCTGGGAGAACATCCAATCCGCAATGGATAAAATGATTAAAGAAACTGGTGTATCCAACGCTTACTTTCCGCTTTTTATTCCCCAAAGCTACTTAACCAAAGAAGCGGAACATGTTGAAGGATTTGCTCCCGAATGCGCAGTTGTAACCCACGCTGGTGGTAAAAAGCTTGAAGAACCCTTTGTTGTCCGCCCAACTTCTGAAACCATTATGTACGAAGTATTTTCCAGATGGATTCAGTCTTACCGCGATCTGCCACTGCTTATCAACCAGTGGGCCAACGTAGTTCGCTGGGAACTACGCCCTCGACTCTTCTTGCGTACAACCGAATTCCTTTGGCAAGAAGGGCATACTGCCCATGCCACCGAAGATGAAGCCGAAACGCGCACCAAACAAATGCTCGGTGTCTATAAAAAGCTAGCTGAAGATTTTCTAGCTATTCCTGTTATCGATGGAGTTAAATCGGAATCAGAAAAATTCGCCGGCGCTGTTCGAACTTACGCTATCGAGGCTATGATGCAGGACGGCAAAGCTCTGCAAGCCGGCACCTCCCACATGCTCGGCCAGAATTTCGCTAAAGCCTTTAATGTTAAATTTGTCGATGAAAATGGCGCAGAACAATACGCCTGGCAAACCAGTTGGGGTGTCAGCACCCGCCTGATTGGCGCTCTCATCATGGCTCACAGTGATGATAAAGGTCTAGTACTGCCACCAAATATCGCCCCAATCCAAGTCGTCATCGTGCCTGTTTGGGTTACCAACGAAGACAAGATGAAGGTTTTAGCCGAATCGGAAAAAATGGAAAAACAACTGAAAGATTTAGGATTATCGGTCAAAATTGACTCGAGAGATTTGCGTCCTGGTCCCAGATTCTTTGAGTGGGAGAAAAAGGGTGTGCCCATCAGAATTGAAATCGGACCAAAGGATATTGAAAAGGGTGCGTATGTGTTTGCCCGCCGCGACACTGGCGAAAAAGAAAATATTTCTATTGATCAGGCAGCTAATTACACCTCGTCTCTCTTGAATATTATCCAAAACAACCTTTTCGAGCGCTCTTTAGCCTTCCGCAACAGCCACACCAGGGAGGTAGGCAGCTACGATGAGCTCAAAGAGGCGATAACCGGTGGTTTTGCCATTGCTCACTGGTGCGGTGACGCTAAATGCGAAGAAAAAATCAAAGAAGAAACCAAAGCGACTATTCGAGTTCTCTTACCAGAAAAAGCTCTAAAACCCAACAAATGCGTGCTGTGCGGCGGCAAATCCGATCAAAGAGCTGTGTTTGCCAAAAATTATTAACCATATTAACCACGCATCCTGTTATTGACACACATAACTCTTTGTGATATAATATTTGTATAGTCGCCAATCGGAAATCCAGCCCTATGGGTTGGATTTCTGTTCTGATGAAACGATGATTGGAGGACTGAAGAATGTTCGTCGAAGTTGTGACGTCCGGAGAAGTTACCGACACCGGCCTGAACCGGGTCTATCGGCTCAAACAGGGAGAGCGGCTGGTTGCCCTCACCGTCGTGAACGACGAGATCCGCAACCACAGCGCTTACCTCCAGGGCAAAGCCAAAAGGTGCGTCTGCATGAAAAGTGACGACTTCCTCACTACCTACTATATGCAGAGCAACCCTGAGCTCGAGCAGTGGGAAGACTGGATCAAGAGCTTCGGCGCCATGCCGCTCAAGCTGTTCAGAACGCTGGAAAGGATCCGCCACAACCGTACGGTCCACCTGGAGGGCGACAACGCCTTCGACATGATCAGCCACATGTACGGCCAATTCGCCATCAGCCACCGTTGCCGCACCAGCTTCACCGCCGTGCCGGACAGGCTGGTGAAGCGTCTACCGGTTGACAACATGGTGGTCCGCTACGAGCCCTGGAGCGAGGGAAGTGCCGGCCGGCTGCTTATCGCCTGCGGCGAGTACACCGGCATCATCTACGGCCGGAACTGCTGCAACCTCGATCCAATCCGGAAGGGCGTTATGCCCATCTGTGGCAGCCACCTGCTGGTCAAGTTCGGAAAGAACTTGCGGGACTTGAACCCGGACTTCCGTCACGACCAGCCTGCGCTGGCTTCGATGCGAGCGACGGCCGAGAGGCCGGCCCACCTGAGCCCAGAGAGCCTCTCCAGGCTCTTCGGCGGCCGGGCAGTGC
>JAKJEK010000091.1 GCA_022705465.1 Patescibacteria group bacterium
AAATGTATAGTCAAATTGATTCTAACAAACGACGAACTTCATTGCTGATTGGTTTGTTTCTTATTTTGATCATTGGGCTAGGCTGGGTGTTTTCGAGGGTTTACGATAGTCCGGTGATTTTAGTCGTAGCAGTGTTATTTAGCATTATCCAAGCTTTAGTTAGCTACTATTATTCAGATACGATTGCTATTGCGTCATCTGGTGCAAAGGAGGCGCCACGCGAAGGTGCTTTTCTAGAGCTGCATCGGATAGTCGAAAATTTAGCAATCACAGCTGGAATTCCTAAGCCAAAGGTTTATGTTATTTCGGATTCTTCGCCTAACGCATTTGCAACCGGAAGAGATCCAGAGCATGCCGCAATTGGTGTAACGACCGGATTAATGGAGAGGCTTAACCGAACTCAACTTGAAGGTGTGATTGCGCACGAGATGAGCCATATTGGTAATTATGATATTCGAGTGATGACGGTGGTGGTAGTACTGGTAGGTACGGTCACGTTATTGGCAGATATATTCCTGAGAAGTATGTGGTTTCGGTCGGATGATCGATCGAATCGAGAAGGTGGAAATATCCTGTTATTAGTTGGCCTGGTTTTGGCAATATTATCTCCGATATTTGCGGCATTAATACAGTTTGCAGTAAGTCGAAAGCGCGAATATTTGGCAGATGCCTCCGGGGCATTACTGACACGCTATCCCCGGGGTTTAGCGGAAGCATTGGAGGTAATTTCACAAGACAGGAGGCCGTTATCAACGGCAAATCACGCAACGGCTCATCTTTTTATCTCAAATCCATTCAAAGGTGCCAATGTTACAGCATTATTTTCCACTCATCCTCCGATCGAGGATCGGATTAAGCGCTTACGCGAAATGGCATAAAAAATCCCGCCATTGGGCGGGAGGAAGTGTTTAGGCACAGTAGTGCTCATCTGCTGGTTCGTCGACCTGCAGATTGGCTGGGGCGGTAAGGTAGCATTTCATGATCAGATCTTCCGTTAACCGGAAGAAGCCGTCTTGTCCTTGAACGACGAAGTCCTCCTTAACCAGTCTTTTAAACCCCATAGTGGTGTTTAGAGACCAGTGTTTTAGGCGTTTTGAAATCTGTTGGTGTGAAAAATGTTGCCATTCTTCACCGGAAAGGCTTTGGCAGAGCCGAATGATATTGAGAGCAGCGAAGGCCATGCTCCCATCGGAAAACGCTTGATGGGGAGCATTGGTAGTGCTAATAGAGCATGGTCTTACTCGCGGGATGTGGGGCGGACAGGTGATTGCGTTCATCACGTTATCCTCTCTGGTGCAGGGACTTGGTGATATTTTGTCAGATACGGTCTTTGCGGTCAAGGCGGAGCGCGATTGTGTCAACATGAATAATAAAAGCCGGCTCGTCAGAGCGAGTCGGCCTATGTATGGTGTGATCGTTTGCCGTTTAATGCAGCCCGGTGTGGCTGGTCTAGAGCGGCGATCGATCTATGTCCTGATCGGCCAGTTCTTCTGCCTCATCGTTGGAGTAACCCAACGTTTTGTGTTCGTTTGAAAGACGGTTACGAAGGTGGAGGCGCGAGAGGACTACCACAATCAGGACAAACACTACGGCACATACTGTCGCCAGTGCGTCTGCGATTGTCATCTCATTTCCTTCCCGGCGGTAGTGGTGAATTATGGTTATTATACGCGTTTATGCCTGCCAATCAACCTTAAACAGTAAGCCTGGACGGGTTGGATGAGGATAAGCAGTGCTGATATTGCGTATGGCGGGCAAGTGGCGGTAGTATGGTGGGAGAGAGGTTATTAATTACAAGGACTATGAGTAGAGAAGAAGCTAAAATTAGAATTGAGAAGTTGCGTACGTATATCGAAGACATGCGCTATCGATACCATGTGCTAAATGATCCAACGGTGACTGATCGGGACTATGAATCGCTAATGCACGAATTGGTTTCGCTGGAGCGGCAGTACCCAGAGTTTCAGGATCTCAGCTCACCGTCGATGCAGGTGGGTGGGGCGCCGCTTGAGAAGTTTAGTCAGGTTCCCCACGATATGCCAATGTTGTCGCTAAATGATGTGTTTGATGAAGGTGAACTTGCAGCTTGGTATGAGCGAATAAGCAAATTGGTTAACCACGAAACGGTTGATCAATCGGGTTTTTACTGCGAGATGAAGATGGATGGCTTGGCGGTTAGTTTGGTTTATGATTACGGCGAGTTGGTTTATGGTCTAACAAGGGGCAATGGTTTGGTCGGCGAGGATATTACAAGCAATATTCGAACGATTCGATCGATCCCGTTTTTCTTACGCAAAGAGTCGAAGTATTATGAACAGGCACGGCAGGGAAGAGTAATAATACGCGGTGAAGTGTATATGCCGATTGCCAGTTTTGCGGCGCTGAACGAGGAGCGGAGAAAGGCCGGGGAGGATGTGTTTGCTAATCCCCGTAATGCAGCAGCTGGATCATTACGCCAATTGGATCCAAAGATTGCAGCTTCCAGGAATCTGGCATTTCTTGGCTATGCGATGCACGGAATTGAGACAGAAACGCATGAGGAAGAGCACAAAGTTATTCAGGATTTAGGTTTGCCAGCCAATGGTTACAATAAGTACTGTGCCGATATCGATTCGGTGGTGGGGTTGTGGCGCCAGTGGGAAAAACTGCGGCCAAGTCTCCCCTATCAAGTTGATGGGATGGTAGTTAATGTGAATAATGAAAAACTGTTTGAGCGGTTGGGCGTGGTTGGTAAGTCGCCACGCGGAGCAGTAGCTTTTAAATGGCCGGCAGAGGAAGCGACGACTGTGATTGAGGATATCCAGGTGCAGGTGGGTAGAACGGGAGTGCTAACACCAGTAGCTCACTTGCGGCCGGTAGTGGTGGCAGGGTCAACGGTATCCCGGGCGACATTGCACAATATGGACGAGGTGCAGAGAAAAGACGTGCGAATCGGTGATACGGTAGTCGTGCGTAAGGCTGGAGATGTTATTCCGGAGGTGGTACGGTCTTTGAAAGAATTACGGACGGGTGTCGAAAGAGAATTTCGAATGCCCGAGGAGTGCCCGATGTGCGGTGGGCTGGTAGTGCGTAGAGAAGGTGAGGTGGCCCACCGATGTGTTAATGAAAATTGTTTTGCGATAGAAAAGCTAAAAATCGAACATTTTGTGTCGAAGGCGGCGTTTGACATTGACGGACTAGGGCCAAAGATCATTGACCGGTTGATTGACGAAGGACTTGTAAAAACAGCTGCGGATTTGTTTACCTTAAAGATCGGCGATATTGAGCCGCTGGAGCGGTTTGCAGAAAAATCGGCTGGTAATCTGATTGAGTCGATTCAGGGGGCAAAGAAAATAGATCTCGATCGGTTTATTTATGCATTAGGGATTCCTTTGGTGGGTGTGGAGACAGCTAGGGATGTGGCTAAGCGTTTCGGCAGCTTGCCAAGGTTTGTATCGGCTACAGAGGAGGAGTTTAACTCAATCTACGGGATAGGAAAGAAGGTGGCGGAGAGCTTATACCAGTATGTTTCTGATCCGAAAAATACGGAGTTCATTGATCGACTGGTGGCGTTGGGGGTGAATGTGTTGGATTATCATTCACCAGTAGTGGCAGACAGACTGGGAGGAAAGAGTTTCGTGGTGACCGGTACTCTCGAGACCATGACACGCGATAACGCACACAAGAGTATTATTGAATGCGGGGGCAAGATCTCATCTGCTGTTTCCGCCAAGACTGATTATGTGGTGGTTGGCGCAGATCCTGGGTCAAAGTATGAAAAGGCCAAGAAGCTTGGGGTGAGGATATTGTCGGAGCGTGAGTTTCTCGAACTTGTTGAAAATTGTTAGTGTAGTACAATAAAAAGACAATAATTGGTTGCGTTATTGCCAATTTTGTGGTTTAAGTATTGACAATTAACGTATGTTGTGTTATTATATGCGCATGTTCGCTTGGAGTGTGGCCAGTGAGGCTCTTGGCTCTTGCCTTGGCGCCCAATGGCTCACCCAGGGTTCACTATCTACGGAACGCCGAGTGGCGTGTTACGGC
>JAKJEK010000005.1 GCA_022705465.1 Patescibacteria group bacterium
GAACCCACCAAACCGCACGCAGAACAATTGCAAGAAATGGTTGACTCTCACGCTAGACGGGCAATTGCTGATGAGTTTAAGGAATATGCAGCATCCGTTCAAGGACTTAACGCAACAATCAGATTCCAGATCTTTTCAAACATGCTTAAGCCACCATCGGGAACCGAAACTCCTATTTCTAACTTACGTGGTTACTTACGCGACTTTGAGCAATACAGATCTCAATTTACTAGCGATAAAAGACAGTGTGATCTTGCGGCCGAAGCTATAAGAGGTTATCTACGGCAAAGAGAATCTAAATAAGATACCAAGACACAAATAATAGAGACAACTACAAGATAGTTGTCTCTATTTATGTGAATAACCAGAACAGACCTATACAACTACCGTATTAAAATTCCCTATTGACATCGGTAACATATAGTGGTTAAATGTCCTATGCTAGCGGTAGTTCTGAGAGGGGGAAAGGCAATGGATGTTGGGGCAGTTCAGGCGCCGATAGCACCTGCGGATCAGGTCAAGGATCGCCTTATGACAGACATAGGGCAAGCTCTTGACACATTCCGCAGGAATATCGACCGCCTCCCAATCTCGAGGGAGCAGAAAGCCGGGGCGATCTTTTCGGCCTCGGTCGAAGCGAAACGATTCCTGGACAGAGTCCACGACGAGGAGTTTTCCCAGAATCGTTTCTTCCTGGTTAACGAGGCCGTCGAGGCCTGAGACCGACAGATCTCTGAGACCGCACGGTTTCAGAAGGAGTTCAGATGAGCCACCTCATTCCTACCATCCTACCACCGAGCGCATAGGTTGACCCACCTATGCGCTTTCTTTTTTGATGACTTAAAACACTTCCAAAATCATAGTATAATAAATGAGGAGCAATCTGTTTCATTAATATTGCGTGTATTTATATGCATCTTGGAGGGGCAAAGAAAACCAATAGATCTTCCAAAAGCACAAACCCCATTGATAGCATCGGGGTGGTTTTTGAGTCCGAGCAAATCACAACAGGTGCTTTTAGCACAGGATTTAAAATTCCAACCGACGACGAAATTAAAAAACCGAAAGGCAAATCCTTAACCAATCGCGTTAAGTTAATTAAGGATAACAGGTTGTTGAAAACCGCTAAAAATGCTTCCGCAAAAACAAAAACAAAAGCACGAGCCATCGTGATTCATGGAAACCAACGGATTATTTCTATTGGGCACGCTATCAGAAAAATGGATTTTGCTGTTCGTCGGTACCGCACACCATCTGTTGTAATTCTAGTGCTATTTGCATTAGTATTCACTGTGTTTCGTGCATCGGCCTCTAAGGATAAACTCGAAAATCTTACCGCTATTACCCAGGAACAACTAAGTGCATCTTTTGTTGCGCTAGAGGAGGGTAAGCTTGTAGAGGCACTACATCATGCCGACAAAGCCAAAGAATCTATCAATCAACTTAAAGTCATGTCTCGTGCCTGGGGACAGGACATTCGATACTTGCGTTATCTCCCAGCCCATAATTCCAAATTATCCGCCTACGAGCAGTTCCTTGATAGCGCATACATTGCGGTAAACACCTTCTCTGATTTGCAAGCCGGTTTCAAAGAGCTGATTGGTGACAAGGAAATCATTTATAATAATGATTCAATCGATGGTTTGCCGGTAGTGGATTTTGTTAGGCTGCACGAGGTAGTTGTGCAGCTGGTTGATCAGACAAACGAAAAACTGGATCGTAGCAAAGATCAGTTGAAAAGAGCCGAGAATGGATTGCCTGCTGAATTACGGCAGAAAGCTCGCCAATCTATCTCCACCATCGATAAACTTAAGAGTTCTATTTCGTCTACTTATGTGCTTTCCAACAAAGGCCTGCCATGGATATCCGGGGGTGATGGCCAACCTAAAAAAATACTTATTCTGTTTCAAAATAATACTGAGCTTCGCGCTGGTGGAGGCTTCATTGGCTCGTTTGCAGTAGCACACTTGCAAAACGGCAAACTATCGAATATCCGTTTTGAGACAAACATCTTTAAATTGGATAAGGAATTTACATCCAGGGTTACAATCGCACCACCAGAGGAGATTGCGCCTTTCTTCGGACCAAAATGGGCCATGCGTGATAGCAACTTTGATCTTGATTTTACCAAAAGTGCTAGCAAAGTTATGGAATTCTATGTCATGGAATCCGGCGAAGAAGTTGACGGCGTGATTGCTCTGGACACCACCTTGTTTATTGAATTGCTTAAAATTGTTGGTCCGATTGAAATTCCCGAGCAAAATAAAATTATTGATGCTAATAATTTCCTAAGCGACGTCCAATATGAAGTTGAGATTGCCTATTTTGCCCGACCGGGTGGCAAGGAGGAAAACGAACCAAAAAAAATATTGTCCCAGATGATGCCGCGATTCCTTAATAAATTAGCAATGTCGCTTCAAGATAAAGACAAACTTGCCAGAATTATGGAAGTGATCGGACGCAGCCTTAAAGAAAAACATCTTCTTGTATATCTAACAAATTCGGAGCTCCAGCAAATGGCGGAGAACCTTAACTATGCTGGTAAAATTGAACATCGACTCACCGATTATTTATATGTTAGCAATTCAAACATTGACGGCAAAAAAAGTAGTCTGAACGTAAAAGAGTCGATTAAACATGTGGTTAATATCAGTAATAGCGGCACTATATCTTCCAGACTTGAGTTAACAAGGCAACATAACGGCAATGGTGAGTGGCCTGACGGTGTAAATATTAATCTGGTTCGGATATTGTTCCCCGATAGTACAGACATCTCCCAGATGAAACCCCTAACCGGTAATTTCTGGCCGCATCTTGATAAAAACTTTTCGAAGGAACCACTTTATCGTGTTGGCACCGATTCCGGCAAAACCAAGTTAACTTTTTGGCAAAATACCGAACCAGGCCAAACAAGCAAATCAATAGTCGATTACACTCCTAACTATCGAGTAAACGTTGACGCTGATCGATTTACATACAAGCTCTATCTACAGAAACAGCCTGGCAATATTGGTGATGATTATGAATTAGAACTCAACTATCCCAAGGGTTTTCGACCAGTTAATGTTAAGAACTTCGATCCTATCAATTGCAAGATATTAATTAAACATTTCTTTAATCAGGACAAAGAATTTATTCTAGAATTTGAAAAAAATAAAGACAACAGGTTAGTATATTAAACTTTGCTTGTTTAGAAATAACAGTTCTAATATCGAAAAGAACCGCCCAATGGCGGTTCCTGTTGTTGTCGCGTATTCGCGGCTAGAAAGATGTGGGTGAGAAGCCAGACGCTGTTGAGATAGCGTGATGCGTAAAAAACATCTGGCTTCTCTGGTCACGGACTAACGCGCCCGGAGACCGTTGGCGGCCAGACTCGGACTATGCCGGACGCTCTGGACCAATCCTTCAAGGGTGCCTTGTTCCGGATTGACGACCTTCGGCCGCCAATTACCCGAAACCTCACTACAGAGATGATCCGGCCGATCGACGTAGAGTTCCGCAATCATGACCGGGGGCACGAAAGCGGAGGTGGAGTGGGCCTGTTCGATGGTGAGCTTCAGTTCCTCGCAAGGAAGCAGTTCGACCCATCGGACACCCTTGCCTTCGATGACAATGGGTGTCGTGACTTTTCTCACGATCCCGCTTGCATCGATGCCGGTCTGGGTCACCAGCACCTTAACGCCGGTGGGGTTCGCCCTGTTTGTCAGGACAAGAGCGCACTCAGCACAGGTTTCGGGGAGGTCGAACTTCTTCACTTCGACTCCACCTTCGGTGCTGATGTGAGAAGGTTGCACCTTCTCACGGCCGGATGCAATATTGCACCCGATTCTCGTCGACTCCGTCATGGTCCTCTTCCTCTTCCTCTCTGGTCACTCCACTAACCCCAAGGAACCTTGAGCGGCGGGCTCAATGACGTGGTTTTCCTTTAGTCTGAGTTAGTGGTTATTAAGCATATTTTAATGTATGCATAATAAATCATTAACACAAACTTTAATTATTAGCTTTGCTTGCTCGAAATTATACTCCAGTGTTCCAACCTGTCAATAGGGAAGATCTTAAAATATTTTTCACTGCATTGATTAGTAGCTTGAAGATCTTACTAATTTCATGATAAAATGAAAAAGTTAAGAGATGCGAAGCATAATCTCTTTGTTTTGTTTGTATTTATAGGTATTCGCCTATAACTTTATTCAATCTTGCTCAATAAAAGAGGTGTGAATGGAAAACGACAAGCTAAAAACAAATCAGGCAGATTCCTATGATGCGTCTAAGATCACTGTTCTAGAAGGTCTCGCGCCAGTTAGAAAAAGACCTGGAATGTATATCGGCGGAACCGGTTTGGACGGCCTACACCATTTGGTCTGGGAAATTGTGGATAACTCAATTGACGAGGCGATGGCTGGCTATTGCGATAAGATCACAATTACGCTTCATAAAGATGGAACCGTATCTGTTGAGGATAACGGACGCGGCATTCCAGTAGATGTCCATAAGGCTACCGGTAAGTCTGCTCTTGAGACCGTTCTAACCACTCTCCATGCAGGCGGTAAATTCGGTGACGGCGGCTATAAAGTGTCAGGCGGTTTACATGGTGTCGGCGTATCAGTAGTAAACGCCCTAAGCACCTGGGTTAAGGCTGAGGTTAAAAAGAATGGCAAGCTTTATGTCCAAGAATATGAACGTGGAGTCGCTAAATATGACGTGAAAGTTGTCGGAAAAGCCGAAGGTACGGGCACAACGATTAGTTTTCAGGCCGACCCTGAGATATTTAAGTCAATCGAGTTCTCGTTTGAGACCATTCTTAACCACTGTCGTCAGCAAGCATATCTAACCAAGGGAGTAATGGTAACCGTTCGCGACTTACGTGACAAAAATGTCAATCTATCTTCAGATACCGTCAATGAAACCATCGAAGTAAGTGATGATGATACTGAAAATCCGGAAGTTCATACTGGAAGAGGACATCTTGGCGGTGAAGCAACAGAGATTGCCAGTAGGCTCGGTCCTCGTGAATACTCTTTCTGTTTTGAGGGTGGAATAGCTTCGTATGTTCGTCACCTAAACAAAAATCGTGATGCCATTCACGACAATATAATGTATATCGAGAAAGAAGAGAATGGTGTTAACGTTGAACTGGCTCTTTCTTACACCGATGATTACAAAGAACATGTCTATTCTTTTGCCAACAATATCTACACGGCCGAAGGCGGTACTCATCTTACCGGATTCCGCACGGCCTTAACTCGGGCAATCAATGACTATGCCAAGAAAAACAATATAATAAAGGGTGAGTCGCTAAGCGGCGAAGATGTCCGCGAAGGCTTAACATCGGTGCTCTCTGTTAAATTGCCAGAACCGCAATTCGAAGGTCAGACAAAGGCGAAACTTGGTAATACTGAGGTCAGAACAATTGTAGATTCGGTGGCGGCAAGTTCGATTACCATGTTCTTGGAAGAACATCCAACCGATGCCAAAAAGATTATTGAAAAAAGTCTTTTATCCGCTCGTGCCAGATTGGCAGCTAAGGCAGCAAGAGAAACAATCATCAGAAAAGGCGCATTGGAAGGAATGACGCTGCCCGGTAAGTTGGCAGATTGCTCAACCAAGGACCCAAAGCGCTCTGAAGTTTATATTGTAGAGGGTGACTCTGCTGGTGGATCGGCAAAACAAGGCCGAGACAGGACCTTTCAAGCCATCCTGCCGCTGCGCGGCAAGATTCTCAACGTTGAACGCGCACGACTTGACCGAATGCTTTCCTCAGAAGAGATAAAAGCCCTTATTGTGGCGTTAGGAATTGGCATTGGCGATGACATTGACTATAGCAAATTAAGATACCATCGTGTCATCATTATGACTGATGCAGACGTAGACGGCGCCCACATTCGTACTCTTTTGCTGACATTCTTTTTCAGGAATTTTCCCGATCTTGTTACTAACGGCCACATCTACATTGCACAGCCGCCACTGTTTTCAGTGTCAAAAGGCAAAGAAAAACGCTGGGTATACTCTGATCATGAACGTGATTTGGCTGTTAAAGAATTGAGCAAGGGAAAGGATAATGCCGGAATTAGCATCCAGCGATATAAAGGTTTGGGTGAAATGAATCCGACACAACTTTGGGATACAACCATGAATCCAGAGAACCGCGTGCTTTGGCGTGTTACTATGGATGATGCCGAACGGGCAGACGAGGTGTTTACCATGCTTATGGGTGATCAGGTGCCGCCACGCAAACGTTTTATTCAAACACGCGCTAAAAGTGTTAAGAATCTAGATACCTAAACCACCAATTATAATAAAGCGGAATATTGAGGTGACTTAATGGAAGAAGATAAACAAACAACTCAAAACGAACACGATCTCGACCACAATAATTCAAACAATCCCGTTGCTGAAACGGCGCAAGTTGAGGAACATTTTGATCCTGCGGTTGGTCGTTTGAAACCGAGAGATCTTAGTTTCGAAATGGAAACATCATACCTGGATTACGCAATGAGCGTAATTGTTTCACGTGCCCTGCCCGATGTCAGAGACGGCCTAAAACCAGTACATCGACGTGTAATTTACGCGATGCACGATACTGGCTTGACCCATTCTGCCAAGTATCGCAAATCCGCCAAAGTCGTAGGTGAGGTTATTGGTAATTACCACCCGCACGGCGATATGGCAGTGTATGACACGCTTGTCCGCCTGGCACAGGATTTCTCTATGCGTTATCCGTTAGTTGATGGCCAGGGAAACTTTGGCTCGATGGATGGCGACTCAGCTGCTGCCATGCGTTATACCGAGTGTCGCATGACTGCGATTGCCGGCGAAATGGTTGCTGACATCGATAAGGATACGGTCAACTGGCAGGACAACTATGACGGAAGCACCAAGGAACCAGTGGTGTTGCCAGCCAGAGTGCCGCAGCTGCTCCTCAATGGTGCAATGGGCATTGCTGTCGGTATGGCTACAAATATCCCTCCGCACAACCTCAAAGAACTTTGTGACGGCGTAATTCATTTAATTGATCATCCCGATGCCACTTCAGAAGATTTGATGAATTTTATTAAAGGCCCCGATTTCCCAACCGGTGGAAATATCTACAATACGGAAGATATTAAGACCGCTTACGTTACCGGCAAAGGACGCATCATGATGCGCGCTAAGGCCGATATTGAGGAAACCAAACGGGGCTTTCGTATTGTCATCCATGAAATTCCTTACCAGGTCAACAAAGCTTCAATGATCGAAAAGATTGCCGATCTGGTTAAGAATAAAAAAATCGATGGAATCTCTGATATTCGCGATGAGTCTGACCGGCATGGAGTTCGCGTTGTCGTTGAGCTTAAAGCTAATTCATATCCTCGCAAGGTATTAAACAAGCTTTATGAAACAACCCCCATGCAGACAGCGTTTCATGTAAACATGTTGGCCCTTACCCCCGAGCTTGAACCGCGCGTTATGACGCTTAAGGATATAATTGCCTATTATATTGCTCATCGCCAAGAAGTTATTGAGAGACGTACCCGCTATGAACTAAAAAAGGCCAAAGATCGCGCACATATCCTGGAGGGCTTAAAAATTGCCCTTGATCATATCGATGAGGTAATTAGTACGATTCGCTCATCTGCTAATCGCGATGAGGCACATGCCAATTTGGTTGCTAAATTCGGGTTCTCTTCGATTCAAGCAAACGCTATTCTGGATATGAGATTATCATCTCTTGCTGCTCTCGAACGAAAGAAGATCGAAGAAGAGTACGAGGAGATACTTAAGTTAATCGCTTATCTTGAGGACCTGCTTGCTCACCCCGAAAAAATATTAGGTGTAATTAAGGCCGATTTACGAGAAGTGTCGAAAAAATATGGTGACGATCGCCGTACTGATGTTATTCCCCATGCTCTTGGCGAATTCCGTGCCGAGGATCTTATTCCTGATGAACAAGTAATCGTCTCGCTTTCCAGAAGCAACTATGTTAAACGACAGGACGTTAATACTTATAAAAAGCAGGTACGCGGTGGCGTTGGTGTTGTTGGCATGACCACCAAAGAGGAAGATATTGTCGACCATCTTATATGTGCCAATACTCACGATGATGTTTATTTCTTCACTGACCAAGGAAGGGTATTCAAGAGCAAAATATACGAATTACCCGCCACGTCACGTTTATCCAAAGGTACACCCATTGTAAATATTGTTCAGCTCTCTCAGCAAGAAAAAGTTACCGCTGTTCTTACCATACCTAAAAACAATACCGGCCAAAAATACTTCATTATGGGTACGACTGGCGGTCAGATTAAAAAAACTGAAATTGAAAAGTATGACAACATACGCAAGTCCGGGATTATTGCTATGGGACTGAGCAAAGATGACGAACTGAAGTGGGTTAAAACATCATCAGGAGAAGATGTAATTGTTGAGGTTTCACAAAAAGGACAAGCTATTTGTTATCACGAGAACGATGTTCGCCCGATGGGACGAAGCGCTTCCGGCGTAACTGGCATGAAGCTCAGAAGTGGCGATCGGGTTATGTCAATGGATGTGGTATCATCAAAATATTTCGATGAAAATGCCAGCAAAAAAGAGCTGGCAGACATGCTGATAGTTCTTGAAAACGGCTTTGGTAAAAGAACAAAACTCAATCTCTTTCATGTTCAAAAGCGATCAGGATATGGTGTGCGAGCCGTAAACTGCACCGCAAAAACAGGCAACGTGATTGGTATGCATATATCATACAGTGATGATGGTGATGTCGTTTTGGCATCGCAAAAAGGCCAATTCATTCGCATGTCACTCTCTAAAATTAAACGCCTGGGGCGAGATACCCAGGGTGTGACGCTAATGCGATTACGAGATGCAGACAAAGTTGCGTCTGTCGCCCTAATTCTCCCCAACGGTGATAGCGATTCAGCTGAGCAAACAAACTTATTCGGCGACGACCAGGACTTAGATGATAATGATTCGCCGGCAAGCGATGTTCCTGGCGACAAATCTGCTAACGAAATTGTACAAAAGAAGACCAGCAAGAAATCAAAAAACGACCAGCCAGCAATCGCAGTACATCATTATGTTAAAGAATCGGAGGCAGCAAGTCCTGCAGTGACCGAAGTACCCAGGGACATTACTACAACATCAGCACAATTGCCAAACACATTTGAGACATCTGCTATTTCTGTATCTGATACTAAAACTCCTGCCAGATCCAATCAACTACATATTCAATCGTATAGTGATAAAGTTGTTGTTGACGAAGAGAGTCCTCAAACATAACACGCTGTATTAATTAACTCAACAAAGCAGAACCACGTTCCCCAAACAGTCAGTTAACATAGGTTGTAGTCAGACTCACCGTAGCAACTTGCTTTCGTGTTAATATTATTGTATTATTCTATAGTTAGACGCATTAAGATGGGATTATAATATCAATGGCTCAAATACAACGAAAAAAAATCAGCAAAAAAGAAGAGAGATCTGCCCGTCGCATCGGAGATAATTTTGGTGGCAGGGGAGCCATAGAGCCAATAAAGAGAAAAGAGCCACAAACCCCCCAAAAGCGTGTAGTGGAATTGCCGGAAATAGTTTCCGTAAAAGACTTTGCCGATAAAACCGGGTTACCAGTGGCTCAAGTGATCACCACTTTAATGAAAAATGGCGTTCTAGCCACCATCAACCAAACCATTGATTACGAAACTGCTTCGATTATCGGAGACGAACTGTCAATTGAAGTAATACCAGAAAAAGCTGTTTCAAAAACATCCAGAGAAGATATCAGCCACTCTGCTGATCAGGATACACAAAAGTTAGTTTCTAGACCTCCTGTCGTCACAGTTATGGGCCACGTTGATCACGGAAAGACAACCCTACTTGATAATATTCGAAAAAGCAAAGTTGCAGAAAGCGAGTCTGGTGGTATTACTCAACATATTTCTGCTTATCAGGTAGTTCTCGATAAGACGAAAAACAAAGATCTTCAAAATCGCACAATTACATTTCTAGACACTCCCGGTCATGCCGCGTTTTCAACCATGAGAGAGCACGGGACCACAATCACCGATATTGTAGTATTAATTGTGGCAGCCAATGATGGCGTAATGCCTCAAACCACTGAAGTAATCGAAAAATCTAAAGCAAATCATGTGCCTATAATTGTGGCAATTAATAAAGTTGATCTTCCAGATGCTGACATTATGCGTACAAAACAACAATTATCCGAACACGGTTTAGTCCCCGAAGAATGGGGCGGCAGTACTGTCATGGTCGAAATATCAGCAAAACAAGGACGCGGCATTGACGATTTACTTGAAATGATTTTATTGCAAGCTGACCTAATGGACCTAAAAGCTGATCCTGATTCTGGTGCGGTTGGTGTGATAATTGAGTCGCACATGGAAAAAGGACATGGCGCACTCGCGTTAGCATTGATCGAAAACGGAACGGTTAAAATTGGTGATCCTGTAGCTATCGGATCATCGTATGGTAGAGTTAGAGTTCTTGAAAACTATACAGGCAGACCTATAAAAGAGGCTGGTCCAAGTTTTCCAGTACGAATCGCAGGTCTGAAATCACTACCTGGGTTTGGAGACAGACTTATCTCCTTTACAAGCGAAAAAGAAGCTAAAGATGCAGCCTTGCGTTCAGAGCGTATGCAGTCTACGCTTCGTATTGCCACAGCTAAGAAAGTGCAGCATGATTTTGCTGAAAGCGGTAAAACAATCGAGTTAAATATAATTATTAAAAGTGACGTCGTAGGTTCTCTCGAGGCTATAAAAAAATTGCTTTCAGAGGTACATAGCCAGGAAGCAAGCATTAAGATAATATCTGAAGGTGTTGGTCCGGTGTCTGAATCCGACGCAACATTAGCTCAAGCAACAGGTTCAAAAGTGTTAGCATTCAGAGTACCAACTCTCATGGCGGCAAAAAAGATCGCCGAAAAAGAGGGAATAAAAATTCAAAGATTCGATGTTATTTATGAATTGGTGGACAGTGCCAAAGCAGACCTCTCTGCCCTCTTGCCCCCTGAAATAATTGAAGAAGAAGTCGGAAACATTAAAATCCTTGCCATATTTCGCGATGACAAAAAAGCTTTTGTCGCCGGTGGGTTAGTTGAAAGTGGCAAAGTGGCTGTCGGTGACGAAATAAAAGTTTTTCAAAATAACAACGAAGAATATCGCGATAAAGTTCATTCCTTAAGACACGGTAAAAGCGAAACAAAGGAATGCGTATCAGGTACTGAATGTGGCTTAGGGCTGAACCCTGGCGCCAATGTTGCGGTCGGAGATAGAGCCACCATCTTTAGAACTGTTAAGAAGCTACGTAAGATCGAATAATATAGCACTCGGAACGCCTGTTTTATATGATTATGCACTAATTAATAATATTCGGCGCACTCTCAAGAGTATGATGTATTCATATATTGTTTAACGATCTTGGTTAAACACTCACTTAAATATTTAAGTATGCACTCTCCGTAAACGCTGGTAAACATCTTTTGCAACATTCATAAGGTGCGCAACCCGTGAAAATACTAAGGCCCTGACTAGTTGAATACCGTCACAAATTTATAAACACTCTACCAATATTTATGAACACTTGGTATACTAATTAGCGAACAGTGTTTCGTTTATTTTAAGAGGGGAAAGAGGTGTATCAAGTGACCGGAAAAATACTTGGAGTTACCGAGCGTGCCAGTTATTTTATTGATAATCTTCGCTTAGGTCTCAATCCTCTGTTTTTTATCGATATCATAATAGTTGCCATACTGTTTTACTGGGCCTATATCTTTTTAAAAGAAACTAGGGCCATGAGAATATTATATGGCTTTATGTTTTTGGTCGCACTATTAGCTATTGGTGCCGTACTAAATCTTGTGTTACTTAACTGGATACTCAAAAATCTTATGACTATGCTTGTTGTAGCAATTCCAGTCGTCTTTCAGCCAGAACTGCGATCTGTACTAGAAAGAGTGGGCCGATCCAAATTTTTAAGCGATAAAGTATTCTCTAAAGACGATTATAGTAGTGTAATAAACGAAATATTGTTGGCCGTCAAACGCTTATCCGAACAAAAAATTGGCGCCCTCATAGTTTTACAAAGACAAACTGGGCTTAGGGAATATTGTGAAAATGGTATAGAGCTTGATGCTAACATTTCAGCTCAAATGTTGTTATCAATCTTTTTTCCAAAGTCACCACTGCATGACGGAGCGATAATCATTTCCGGAGATAAGATTATATCTGCTCGTTCCACTCTTCCCGTCACGGACACCGATATGTCAACTGATATTGGTATGCGCCATAAAGCTGCAATCGGTGTCACCGAGGGTTCCGATGCGGTAGCAATAGTCGTATCTGAAGAAACCGGCGGTGTTTCGCTCGCGGTCGGAGGAAGACTTGAAAAAAGAATATCCGACGAACGTTTAAAAAACCGCCTGATTGGTTTGATGAGATATGGAAACAATAAAAATAAATAGATAGTAACTTTTAGTAATAACTATGTTCAAAAGAATTACAAATAATCTCACGGTCAAACTCATCTGCTTCTCTCTAGCCGCTTTTCTCTGGATATACGTTACGGCCGGCCAAAATTCCGTTGGCAAATTCCCTAGCAGTTTAAAGATCAAAACCATCAATGTTTCTGCCGGACTGGTTGCTATTTATGACAATAAAACAGTCGAAATAAAGATTATGGCTGAGCCACGCGTTTGGAAGTCTCTCTCCAGTAGCTCTTTTTCTGCGTACGTCGATACATCCTCATTAACTGCAGGCACATACGAGTTGCCGGTAAATGTCGTCTCGTCTGTACCTGGAGTACAGGTTGTGGAACGCAACCCTGACAAAATATTTGTAACATTGGAGCCGATTATTACAAAGAAAGTCGGGATTAGTAAAAAAATCGAAGGATCTGCTGGCGATGGTTTGATAGCTGGTACAGTCGAATTTGAACCAAGTCAGGTTGAAGCAAGCGGACCAAAGAGCCTAATTGAGAGCCTGACGGAAGCTACAGCCACTATATCGCTTAATGGCGAAACATCTAATGTCAAAAAAACCGTGCCAATTATTGCGCTTGACGAGAAAGGTGACACGATTAATAGCATACAGTTTGTACCATCAGAGGTAGTTGCGAATATTACTATTGTTAAGGCCTCCAATAACAAAACTGTCGGAATAAAAGTTAAGACAACTGGAACACCCAAGACCGGCTATTATGTATCAAATATTGCCACAGTCCCGGGAACAATTGATATTACTGGCCCGCAGTCCGCTATTGCTGATTTAAACTACATTGAAACTCACACGATTGACATTGATAACATTTCGAGCAATACCGAGCAAGAAGTACTGCTTAAAACTCCATCGGGTGTTGCTTTGCAAGCTGGAAGTCCTAGCAAAGTATTGATCAGAATAACAGTATCGCCCGTTGAGACCAGTCGTGAAATCACCGCAAAGGTTAAGTATGAAAAAGATGCAGCAATCGAGGTTGAGTCAATGGATCCTGGTCAAGTGCGTGTGGTTGTTAGTGGTCCTGCCGAGCTCATTAGCACTCTTACACCCAATGATGTCATATTAACGTTTGATCTTAAGGGTAAAGAGGAAGGGATTGAACGCTATACTTTGTCTGCCGCCAATTTTACAGTTCCAAATGGCGTAACTATTGTGTCTATACTACCTTCATCTATTAAGATTACCCTCAAAAAAAATGGTTGATGGCTATTTCAGGCCCCAATATGTAGCCCGAGGTATTGACAAGTTACCTCAGTATGTTAAACTATTTGGCGATATCGGCAAAACCTTTTGAATGTTGTGGTGTGATACACAAAAGGACAAAACGATATCAGCAACAATATGACAAACAACTTTGAAGCAGAACCTCCGTCGTGTAACGATGCGAGAAAAACAAAACCTTTCGATATTTGGGGGAAAATTAAATACCATTATCAACGTATAGCGGGCTTGTTACTAAAAACACCAACTTCTTCCATTACAAATGGTGCAGTTTCGCTAAAGAGTGTTCAAATAAAGTCTTTTGTCGCAGTTATTAATATGCGACATATTTGTGATATTAAAAGCATTAGTATAAATAGCACCCAATACGCGCATTTTGCTTTAGTGCTTTTAGCATCGATGGTTGTTGCTGTTAACCTTAAAGACAGAAGCTCCGCTGAAGCATTCTATAGCAATCTCATTCAAATTGATCCCTTAACTGAATACAGCGTTGCAGAAAGCATTGATTATTACACACCGTTGATTGAAGCTGACGATCAGCTTGTGGGCAAGGCTATGGCTGCTGCTGAAAGTTCCGATGGTTTTGTTAGTCCAATTGGTTCGGTTACTACACATATAACCCAGCGCGAAGAACCATTGCCGGATAATACGTCAGAAACCATTCATTACACTATCAGAGATGGGGACACCCTTACCGGCATCGGTTGGAAGTTTGAAGTAAAAATTGCAACACTGAAATACATCAATGATATTGATAATGTTAACATGTTAAAACCCGGCCTTGTTATCAAGGTTCCTCCGCGTGGCTACGAAGTGCCTGCGTCAGCAATCGCCAAGAAAGAAAAAGAGCGTCAAACTAAATTAGCCGCGGCAAATAGGAATACTGTCACAAGAAATGTTTCCTCTGCGAGAGCGTCAAGTATTAGCAGTTCGAGTAGTGTTGGTTATGGTAGGTTAATAATTCCAATTAGTCACAACGGTGTCTCGCAGGGGTATAGCAGAAGACATACTGGTATTGACTATAGGGCCAACATTGGCACTCCAATTGTCTCAGCTGATGGTGGAGTTGTAATCTCTATTACCAGCGGTTGGTCCGGTGGTTATGGTACACAGGTTCTTGTCAGCCATGGCGGCGGCATTGTCACTCGCTACGCTCACCTAAGTCGCGTCTTGGTGGAGGTTGGCGAGCGTGTTAACCAAGGTCAGGTAATCGCCAGATCTGGCAATACTGGACGTTCGACTGGCCCTCATTTACATTTCGAAAAAATCGTCAATGGTCGTCCGGTTTCACCATTCTAATGTTTATTGATGAAGCAGAAATTTATGTTAAAGCTGGAAACGGCGGAGACGGTGCCGTTTCTTTTCGCCGTGAGAAGTTTATTCCCAAAGGAGGACCTGATGGAGGAGACGGTGGTAATGGCGGCGATATAATCGTTGAAACTGATCATAATCTACACGGCTTGGGTGAGTATGCTGTCAAGAAGCGATTCTTAGCTGAAAATGGCGAAAATGGCATGGGCAATAATCGCCATGGCAAAAGTGGTAAAAATTTATTGCTCAAAGTGCCACCTGGTACTCAAATATTCAATAGACAAAATCTTATCGCTGATATGGTTGACCAAAACAGAATTGTACTAGCAAAAGGCGGTCGCGGCGGATGGGGCAACCAACATTTTGCCACTTCGATTAAGCAAGCGCCCAAGTGGTCAAAACAAGGAGAACGCGGTGATTCTTTAAAGGTACGTCTAGAGCTTAAGACAATTGCTGATATTGGCCTTGTTGGCTTTCCAAACGCAGGCAAATCAACTCTTCTCTCCGTCCTCTCCGACGCCAAACCAAAAATCGCGGATTACCCCTTCACGACTCTTGAGCCGAATCTTGGTGTTATTAAAAACATTAACGGTAAAAACATTGTCATAGCCGACATTCCCGGTCTTATAGAAGGAGCTTCGACAGGCAAGGGTCTTGGCGTTAAGTTTCTGCGCCACGTTGAGCGTACTAAGGCTTTATTTCACCTGATCGACGCCAACACCACTGATGTAACCAGAGATTATCATCTCATTCGTCGTGAGCTTGAAAAATTCTCTCCAGCCCTAGCCAATAAAGTCGAAATTGTTATCCTAACAAAAATTGATACTGTTGATAATGAAAAACTGTCTAAAGACATTAGTGAATTAAAAAAAATCGGTATCGATCCAATTGCTATTTCGGCTGTCACACACGACGGTTTGCACACTCTCCTAAACAATATCTCCAGGGTAATTTCCCATTAACCCTTTCTTGCCCAGATCTCTTGACAAGGCATTTTGGCCACTGTAACCTTGTATTAATAAATGCTCTCGAAACTGGCACAGCTTAATATGTTGACAAGCACAATTTTTTGTGATAGACTTTATATGTTTCTCACATAGTAATAATCATCGAATAGTATTGATTTGGCAGCTAATGTGTTCTCTTTATTATTAAACAAATAAAAGGCCTTAGAAAACTACGGCGTTTTTGTGTTTATACGGGGCAGTTTCCCCAATTTGGTCAATTATGTGAGCAGACAAATAAGTGTTTCGAGGGGAAACATTACCTTTCATAACAAAAGATAATAATTTCTTAAAGGAGCGCAATGGCATCAAGAACTATAGTTAAGGAAAGAATTGTCCCTCGTAATGAAGCTCAATGGGAATCTCTGCCCAATCTTATCGAAATTCAAACTCGTTCTTATGATTGGTTTTTCAAAGAAGGTCTTAGAGAGCTACTTGATGAGATATCGCCGATTGAAGATTTTACCAACGAACTCTATAGTCTTACCTTTGGTAATTACTATTTGGAAAATCCAAAAATCGATGAAAAAACAGCCCGTGAGAAAAACCTAACCTTTAAAGCCCCATTGCGCGTACGAGCTTCTTTACTATTCAAGCAAACAGGCGAGATCAAAGAGGGCGAAGTATTCCTGGGCGATTTTCCGCTTATGACATCCCGCGGCACCTTCATTATTAACGGTGTTGAACGCTGTGTTGTATCTCAGATTGTACGATCGTATGGTGTACTATTCACAGCAGAAAAAATCAACGGAAAAAATTATTTTGGTGCAAAGATTATTCCTTCACGCGGTGCCTGGTTGGAGATTGAAACAAACTCCAAAGGTGTAATTTCTGTAAAAGTTGATCGCAAACGTAGAATTCCTATCACCACCTTCTTGCGGTCTTTGGGTATCGGCACCACCGAGGAAATCAAAAGTCTTTTTGCTGATGTTGATGTTGATGAAGAACTCAAGTACATTGATGCGACACTCGCCAAAGACCCCGCATCAAATTATGAAGAGGGTTTGGTTGAAACATACAAAAGAATTCGCCCGGGAGATCTTGCCACACCCGAATCAGCAAAGACCTTTATTGAAGCGATGTTCTATAACCACAAGCGATATGATTTGGGTCGTGTTGGCCGCTACAAGATCAATCAACGTCTCGAAATGGATGTGCCCAACACTGTAGAAAATCGTGTGCTTAGGAATGACGATGTTATCGCTATTATCAAAGAGATTGTTCGCCTCAATAACACACCTAGTGCCGAACCCGATGATACTGACAACCTGAAAAACAGAAGAGTTCGTGCCGTTGGAGAGTCAATTCAAGGACGCGTACGTGTCGGTTTACTCCGTGTTGAAAGAATTGTTAAAGACCGCATGAGCATCACTGAGCCAAAAGACATGACGCCGTCATCTCTAGTCAACTCTCGCCCAGTTGTGGCCGCCTTGCAGGAATTCTTTGCTAGCTCTCAACTGTCTCAGTTTATGAATCAGACTAATCCGTTAGCCGAACTAGAGCACAAACGCACCCTTTCTGCTACTGGCCCCGGTGGTCTTTCCCGCGAAAGAGCTGGCTTTGAAGTTCGCGATGTTCATAATAGCCACTATGGTCGCATTTGCCCTATCGAATCACCTGAAGGTCCAAATATCGGCCTAGTAAGCTATCTGGCTAGCTATTCACGCATTAACGAATACGGTTTCCTTGAAACGCCTTATCGTAAAGTAAAAAACGAAAAAGGTAAGATTAAGGTTACTGACGAAATCGTCTACCTTGATGCTGGAACCGAAGAAAAAGCCATTATCGCACCAGCTTCAGTAGAGGTCA
>JAKJEK010000092.1 GCA_022705465.1 Patescibacteria group bacterium
CGAGGCCAATATGCCCTGGATCTCTTCTTCACCGATCAGTACGAGATCCATAAGCTCGAGGAGCGAGACATCAAGGTGTTCGCCTGGCTCGGTCACCAGATTCTTCAGGCATACCGAAGGAAGTTCCGGATTCAGAACGTCAACATCGTCTTTGACAGTTCGCCGCTCGGGCGGCGAATAGTTCCAGTGCGAGCGCGCTTCGTGCCACGGGTCAATATGATCGCTCTCTACGAAGTGCCGGGGTGCGATGTCGTTGACACGCCTCCCTCCACCATCTTCAACGAGATGCGCGGCATCGTTCCAAACTGGCGAGAAGCCGTCAATCAGATGACGGCCTACGATCCGGACGCTGAGTACGAGAACGAGATCAAGAATCCCGAGCCCCTGCCCTTCGACACTGAGGAATCGATACAGGGAGAGATGATGGGACTCTGATCGCCGTTCCCCAATAACCGCCCCTACTCAGTCCTTACACTAACGGACTCGGGGCGGTTTTTATGTGTTGCGGCAAGTTGAATGTCGTGATTAGTACTTGTTTCCGTAATCTTTTAGCTCTTTCTTGGCTTTCTTCATAAACTTGCCGAACTGGCGATCTTTTTCTCTTTTCTCGTAATCATCCATCTCGTAGTAATCGGCTTCGTTTTTGAGATCCATATAATTGGCGTATTGCGCTTCATCTAATTCACCGGACTCAACCGCCTTTATGACCGCACAGCCTGGCTCTCTGGTATGCGTACAATCAGAAAACTTGCACTTGCCAGATAAGTCTGCGATCTCGTCAAAAACCGTATCAACTCCCCCACTGTCGGTCATGCCGACTTCACGTATTCCAGGATTATCAATGACGATTCCGCCGTTATCGATAATATACATTTGCCTGCTGGTGGTAGTGTGCTTGCCTCTGTCTGAGTACGAACTGATTTTGCCGGTTTTTGCGGCCTCCGAGCCAAGCAATTTGTTTATTAGCGAGGATTTTCCAACTCCGGACGAACCAAGAAAGCAGTATGTTTTGCCTTTGGCTATATATCTTTTTAACTCATCGAGCCCCTCGTCACTAACTGTGCTCGTCAGGATCACATCTATACCGGCCAGCCTGCTTTCCAGCTGGAGAAGTCTTTCGTCAAGTTCTTCTTTGGGGATTAGATCGACCTTGTTCAGGATAATCGCCGGCTTGACTCCGCCATTTTCAGCAATGGCGATATACCTCTCAAAACGGTTTAAACTATAGTCCCGGTCAAGAGATTCGACCACAAAAGCAACATCGATATTAGCGGCAATGATTTGCACCTTATCTTTCTCGCCGCTCCTGTTCTTGTCCCCGTGTTTTCTTTTTATGACCGTTGACCTCTCCAATGCTCCTTGGATTACAGCGTGATCGTTATCGAGCCTGGTAATAGCAACCCAATCGCCGACAGCCGGATAGTCTTCGCGTGACTTTGCCTCAAAGATTTGCTTACCGGTGATTTTGGCAAGGTACTCCCCGTCTACATCTTTTACTTTGTATGCTCCTTTGTGTTCAGAGATAATCCGGGCAACAGGAAAATCACTCAGCCCAAGCTGATTCCTGCTCTCTTCAAAAAATGAGTTGTATCCTAAATCTTCGATTTTCACAGAGCAATTATAGCAAAATTAGCAAGTCAATTCGAGAGGTTGGGGTCATTGGTTTTGCAAGTCATTCCATTATTGAATTAATGGTGCCCCTGAGCATACTGTACCAGTTTGGGTTGATGCACAAGAATTAAGGAAATAACGGTTCGGCTATTGGAAGGCGTTTCTAATATATTGTCCGATTACAAAACCAATCACAATTACTATCATGCCTATAAACAAGTGCTCCGTTACCGCTTGCCATCGGTTGTTTTTTGGATAAATGGTGTAGTTTAGCAAGGTGAGAAGTATGGCGCCCCAGATAATGCTGACCACCAATGCTGTGGCGCTTGAAAACAGAATCAATGGCACGAGAAAAGTGAGCGCGATCAGCAGCTTTGAGAAATATGTGCTAATAGTTGATGCCCAAACCTCTTTATTTGTATGCTCGTTTTCCGATTCTTCGGAGATATGAATGCCGAGAGCGTCAGAGAAGGCATCAGCAAACGCAATTGTTAAGACTCCACCCATGATGATGGCTTTTGACGCGTCACTTGCAGTTAGTCCGGTAATTAAACCAAGAGTAGTGATTATCCCTGATGTTGTTCCAAAGCTGAATCCAACCTTCGATGAATGGTTCATTCGCCTCCTAATTAACTATCTAAGTTTGATTTCGTATCAGACAGCACTGACTTTCACGAGCCAGCGCGAGACTGTAGCGCTGATAGTTATGGCGCCGCTTTTTTAGACTAGCTATAGCTTGCCATAAAACACATTGCTCTCTTGCTTTCGCCTTTCTCGTCATTTAGATAATTATAGCGAAAGAAGTTAGTAAGTTCGAGCCTTGCTCTTTCATTAGTTATGGAAGCTAAGACAGTATTACAATCCGATCTTGCCGGAAACACTTTGCATGGAAGTTAAGCAAATCTCAACGAATTTCTCCAAAGGCAGGTTTAGGCCTTCGGGGTTCTCGCACGTCTTAACCTCATCTCGCCTGGTTCCTGCAGCAAATTTTGGTTGATGTAAGAATCTTTTCATAACCGAAGACAGTTTGACGTCGGCCAGCTTTTTGGAAGGAAGAATCAGAGCTACGGCAACAATCAAGCCGGTTAAGCTGTCAGCGCAGTAGATTGACCAATCGGCTTTACTTGCCGGTTTAGTGTTGGTGAGTTCCGGCGCATGAGCCTTTATAATTCGGATAACTGTATCATCTGCCTCTAATCCGTATTTATCCAACGCTTCCTGCGTCTTGGCCGGGTGCTGATCTTTGAACTCGCCAGAGTAATCGATATCGTGCAGAAGTCCGGCCAATAGCCAGTCTTCTTTTTGGGGTTCATCGGGACCTAGCTGCCCTGTAGACTCAAAGTGATCATACAAACCGCCCATGCATGCCTCAAGAGCCAGCGAATGGTTTAGAATGTTTGGTTCCAGGTGCTCGCCAAGAATCTTTACGTATTGATCTCTGTCGTATTTCATCAATAGAACCTTCGTTTAATTAACTTATGTCAACTATATCTATTTATTACTAGCCGTTCAATTGCATGCTGTATTTTTCTAAACCGTGTTACGTTTCACTAAAACTAGCCTTAATAGGATATGGCAACTCCTTTCCCGATGGATTTGTGCTTCCAAAATATCACTTGACCGTGCTAGCGTGTTCGGGTCTTGTCCCAAAGTTAGCTGCATTATTATTGCAATCCAAGATACGATATTCTATCATGGCTTAAGCCCATCCAGGGTAGGAGGTAAAGAAATGAGAGCAAATCGGGAGGGGGTTCCAGTTGTCCTCGTGGTCGAGGACGATACGTGGTGGCTGCAAGAAGTACTCCGCGCACTTGCCGCAAGACAGGTGTCCAGCGGGATTCAGTTCGCTGTAATCACAGCATTCGATGCCTTCTCCGTTATCCAGGACTGGGATAAGTTAGCGGCCAATGGGCTGGCTCCCGACATCATCCTGATGGACGGAACAGCCTCGGGGCGGGACAACGCACCACAGATCCACAACATCAGGGGCAAGGGGTTCAATGGCTCCATCATAGCCATGTCTCTGCGCCAAGACACCAATGAGACTCTCGTTGCGCTTGGAGCTAACTGCTCGATCAAGCGCTGGCGCAGGGAAAAAGGGCATGGCCACGAGAAGGATAAGCGTGAGGCTGCAGTCATCGCGGTCGCCCTGTTGAAATCCGCGATGCGGGTGGGACCAGATACCGCTCTTACCTGCGAAGAGATTGATGCAATTTCCGCCAACAAGCCCGAGGCCCCGTCGCTGGCGTAGTTCTATAGGGCCACTCCAACCCGACCCGAGCAGAGACCGAGCGCACTACAACCCGCGCTCCAAGTGCTGCTCGGGTCTCTGCGTTATTAAACCATCAAAAATAGAGCCCT
>JAKJEK010000093.1 GCA_022705465.1 Patescibacteria group bacterium
CCCACACCTAACAATGTCTGATTATTGAGAGCAAATATAACGTAACTAACAAGACTATATACATAGGCCGTAGAAGTACCGATAGCAATCAGGCTATCCATATTAAAAGTCTTCATACGCAAACTGGACCACATTCCCTTGTAAAAACCAGCGCCGAAGATAAATTGAACCGGAGTCGCAAGAATCAAGGAAACGATGCCAAAATATGGCGGCAAACTCTCCACACCTGGCAGCCATTTAAAGAAGTCGAGAAACATAAAATACAACATCGGAAAGCTAAGCACGAAACTGTAACGGAATTTATTCCAGAGGGAATGAATTTCTGATTCCCTCTTTTTCCGATCATATTCGGCATCATCCGCATCAATCACCTCAGCCCGGTAGCCGGCGTGCCTGATCGCTTCAATCAAATCACCGATTTGTGATTGACTTTCGTCGAAAACCACGCTGGCCTTTTCGGCGGCAAAATTAACATTGGCCTGCGCCACACCGGAAAGCTTGCTTAAAGAGCGTTCTATAATAAGGGCACATGACCCGCAATGCATACCTTCTATTTTTAAAGAGAGTGCTTTTTTCACCACAATCCTCGCTAATTAAATATAAGCTGATTGATACCTATACCTATGGTATAGGTTGTTAGCCAGGATGTCAAGAAATACAAGACTCTAATCGTCGTAATTAGTCCTACAAGAGAGGCTATTAGCGATTATTAATCATAGGCAAAGCAGACTGGCAGTACCAATACGGGAAAATCACATCACTGCGGCTACGCCTCTTCACGGCGGAAAAGCGGGATGTTTTTGAGTACTTGAACGATTTCCGCTTCAACCAACTCAGCGGTAATTTTATCGAGCTCGAAGCTACCGTGCGAACCGACTACCCCACCGGTATTGGGCATCATAGTGGACACATTGATTGTAACTTTCTTGGCGTAACGATCAGCAACAAATGAGATATATGGCATAGAGTCAATGTGTCTGGGAGATCGGCCAAGAACGGCTGGAAAAATATAAAAAGTGATCATTGCCGGATGATAGAAGGCTGTAGCATCGATATATTCCTCCTCCTCCATTACACGGAAATCATGCCCGTATCTTGTTAATTGGTTGCCCACATCGATCAAAACCGGCCAAATAACAGATTTTTTGACGCGATCGAACTCAATCATGAAGCGTTCCTGGGTCTGCAATTCGCCCTCACGCTCGGCTTTTAGTTTATCCAAACTGTGCTGATAGAGCGTCATGATGCGTTCCAGCTCCTGCAGGTTCTTCTCTTTCATGCCTCTCCTTAATTAGTTCTTGTACTTTGCCTTTATAGTATACCCCCCTACGAGATAATAGTCACGTAATGGTGGCATATTGACTATTTCGTTTATTATTGTATAATTACCATCGTCCGACTAGCAATAGCCGGACTACCGCTCAAAAGGAGGCAAGAGAGTGTATACTAAGTCAGCAGTCTCTCACCTACAATCATTTGTAGTTGATTGCCTGGGGCATGGTACCTATGACCGTAATGGATTTCATCAGTGGGCACGGAGTAATGAAGATTTGATGGGAGAGCGATTCTGGTATCGACGGGAAACCGGAATGCCACCGATCTACTCACTGGTGTCGCCCAGCTTCCATCCGGAGCTGCCACTGGTGATGTTCAACTACACGCCTGGAGCACACAACAACCTGCACAAGTACCCCGAGGGCTGGACCGATCCCATAAGGCTGTGCCGCGGAATCGTCTTTGACTTCGAAGGCCGGCTGGTCGCCCTGCCGTTCCCAAAGTTCTTCAACTATGGCGAACATCCAGAAACACGCGAGCTACCCAACGAACCGTTTGAGGCTACAGTCAAGATGGATGGTCACCTTGGTATTATCTTCAAATACCAGGGCAAGCTCCTGCTGACCACCCGGGGATTCTTCACCAGCAAAACAGCCGTGCTTGGCAACCGGATGTTGGCGGAAATCGCGTCAGCAAATGGATGGCTAAGCCCAGGTGGGTTCCCGGACGACCTGACTTGCCTGGTCGAGATCATTCACCCTACTACAAGGGTGCACACCGACTACAACCAAGAGGGTTTTGTCCTGATTGGTGGTTACAACCACCGGAACTTTCATGATTTCGATTATGCTGGTCTGCGGCTGATCGGAGAACAACTGGGTCTGCCGGTGTGCGAGCGGTGGCAAGGTGAGAGCATCGCCGAACTGTTCGCTCTGGTCAACGACCCGACCATGACCGGCCAGGAGGGTTTTGTTGCTCGCTTTGCAAGCGGTCTTCGGGTCAAGTTCAAGTTCAGAAGCTACATCGCCAAGATGGTGGAGAGCAAGCTGAGCTATACCTATCTGATGCAGCGGTTCCTGAGCGGCAACCTCCAGCAGATGCTGGGGGTCCTGCCAGAAGAAGTGCACGAGGTGGCAACCAGTATGGCCGGCGAGATTCTGATCGCTGCCAGCGTGCCCGGCTCCGCTCAGGACAAGTGGCGATCACTGTACCAGCTTGAGCCGAATGACCGATCAAGCGTCTACTTCAGGACAATCTGCCGCGAATTCGCGCGTAAGATCTGTGGCGCCTGATCCCCTACCACCCGCAACGCTAAGTTGCGGGTTTTTGTTTTAGCGTCTCGAAAAAAACTATCGTTGTGTGCTATACTACGGCAAGAGGGCTCCTTGGAATAATCTTTGCTAAAGGTTAGTTTTTATGATTTTTCAAAAAATTACATCTCAACCGATCGCAGCTTATCTTATCCATCTTCCGCACAAGACAGCTGAAGTGCCGTTTCAGGTGTCGATCCGAGCAGGAGCCTGCTTTGCTGCACCGAATCAGAAAGATATCCCCCACTTGCTGGAACATTACATGGCCAACAAACTACTGGCGGATTACGAGCATTATGACGCCTACGCAGGGCTTGAATATCTGGAATTTTTTCAGTTGGCGAACACTCGTAGCTACGACAAGAAGCTAGTCGATCTGCTCCGGTTAATTTTTAGTAATTCGATAAACAGCCAAACAATATTCGCAAATGAGAAAAATGTTTTGCTCAACGAATCGTATTGCAGTTTGTGCCAACCTGATGATGTGGTTATGCGATTATCGAGCCAGCACCGTTTCGTAAATCAGGATGCTTACGCTCCCAGTCTGAGCGGCGATATATCCAGCGAGAATCTAGAAATAGAGGTGATCGCCAGACACCACCAGGATTATGTGACCGGCAATAACGCGACTCTGTTCGTCGGAATGCACGAACCGACAAGTAGTGCTATTAATCAACTTAAGCAAATTATTGAGAGTTCGGGGATTAAGCCCGGTAAGCATCATGATTTTCCGGATACCGGAGGTTTCTCTGATTTTAAAATAGTCAGAAAGACGTTTCCGGCTCAGCGGATTTACCTATCGTTAACCTGGCCCGGGCCGAGTCGCGATGCCAGCACTGAGGATCTTATTGCCTTTAATACAATCAGGGATATTCTAGTAAGGGAGAATCATTCGCGATTAATACGGTCGCTCCGTGTGGACAAAGGCTTGATCTATAGCGTGGAGGGATCAACAACATTCTTGCATCAGGGAGGGTCGCTTGGTATTTCAACTGCCGCCCGCAAAGAGGACGTTCCGACTGTTGTTCGCCTAGTCAAGGAGGAGATCGAGCTGATAAAGAATAATATCATTGACAAGAAGCACCTAAACAGCATGCTTAAGGAGGACTCAAAGGAAGCGACTGCCGACTGGCGCAGCAACCAACAACGATTCAAATGGGTTGCGTACGACCTGCTAGATGGCGAGGATCGGGTGGCTCCAGCGGCTGAGATTAATGCTACCAATCGGCAGATCATGAGCGATACCGCATATTTAGCTTCAACGGCCAAGCGGTATCTAAATCATGATAGACTGAATATTATTATGGTTGGCCAAGACGTAGATGAGATATCTGACGAGGCATTAAGGT
>JAKJEK010000094.1 GCA_022705465.1 Patescibacteria group bacterium
GATTGGGGCGTGACAGCTTCGGTAATGATTTCCAATAGCGGGCCGTCGTTAATTGGCGCTTCGTCACCTTCAATGATGGCCTGACGCATAGTAGCGGAAACGAGTTCGTGGATGTCGCTACTATCGACGATGTTTTTAACCTTATCCGCCGAGAACAGACTGACTTTAAAATTTAACATCAACACTGCCACTAGTAATAGAGGAACAAATATACCGATTAATATGAGGTTAACCAGGACTTTCATTGTTTTCTTGCCGCCCTGATTAATAGTGATAGCCCAAATGCAATTATTATTACCGGCCAAAATATACCCCAGGCATCTGCTGGCAGTATGCCAAGATTCTGCAAAAGCAATAGGACTCCCAACAACACAAGAATTAATCCAAACCACATAATCGCACTCCTTTCTTTGACGCTAACCATCCAAACGGATACATCTATTTAGTTCTATTATACTACTTTAGCTGGTTTATCAAAAGAAAAGTCCTGCCTCTGATTGGATGTCGTTGAGGCAGGACTGGTTGTCTATGCGGAAAGTGCCATCGGGCCATTGCGCTGGCCACGCAGGTCGTATCCGCCACACTCTTCCTGGCAAATGTCATTTACTGCTGCCACCCTTTCGTTGGCAGGGATGATAAAGACGGCTCGGCCATCTTCAATGCTCACATCTATCCACTCGGTATAAATCCGAGCGAGATGAAGGCCACGCCCTCCCTCCTCCTTCAGGTGATCATCAGGCCGGTAAGTAGCAGTGGCATCAATCCCGTCCTGGCAACGCTTACGTGCCACCGGGTTGTGAAGACTTGCAAGGCTGACCGTAACCCTCAGCCCCTTATCGCCTTGGTCATACAACACGACCAAGGCCTGATCATCGCCGGTCTTGTGCTTCTCGCAGTTAGCAAGAAACTCTGTGAGAAGTAAACACACTCCGTAGGCGCGATCTCCCGGATGCCCAAAGTCCGAGAGGTATGAACGCACCGTCTCCCTCATGGCTGCCAGTCCTTCCGGCAGGCCAACCTTCACGATGCACCAGGGACAAAGAAGTTTCCGCATGGTAACCTTCCTTCCGCACTCCTTCCACGATCACTCCACGCGACTCAAACAAGGCGCCCGGACTCCTTGTTTTCCCCTGGGCTGATTGACGCTAGTGCAAGATAAATCGCCAATCTATTTGCCTTGACCCTACTCTTTTTGCAACCAGTTGTCAATATTAGTCCGCCTAGATAAACCTTGAGGTATTTAGTAATGATTTCATATTAAGCGATTCATAGTATTTCATACTCAAAGATAATCTACATCGTATAGCTAGACTCTACCCACCAAAAAGAGCACTTTTTTACAAAAGTACTCTTTTTGGTTCCGAGACTAGGGTTTCGAGTGCTTGCACGGCTCGCTTTTCAGAACACACGGTACTGAATAATTTCCTCAGACGGGAGACCAATTGCCCAAAGGGTCACTCCGTAGATTCTCCCGACCCACTCGGTTCTAATCCTTCATGAACCAAAAAATGCCCCGAAAGTTATTCGGCACATTTTTTGGTTCCGAGACTAGGATTCGAACCTAGATTCACGGCTTCAAAGGCCGCTGTCCTGCCATTAGACGATCTCGGAGTATATTTAATGTTTATCTCTGTTGTTTGAGCCTGCTTAAACGTTTTGTATTGTCGGTGCAAGCGGAATTTTTCGGCTACAACGGTCAAGCTTAAGGTAAATTATTATCAGTTAGCTCTCCTTAGAGCTTGTCGCTCTCGCCCCACAATTTCCGTACTTTCTTCATAAGAAAAAGTAATTTGAACAGGTTCTTAGATTTTACTATAAAACCCGACTATTTTCAATCCCATTGATGGCACAGACCAATTGCGTTCAGATGAGAGAAATGATAATATCAAGCAGTAATCTCAACGCGGTAGTAGTTCAGTTGGTAGAATGCTTCCTTCCCAAGGAAGAGATCGCCGGTTCGAGTCCGGTCTACCGCTCCATCTACTTCTATGAAGAATGGGTAAGGAAGAGATCGCCTAGGCTAAAGGCCAATGTAGCTCAGCTGGTAGAGCAATGCTTTCGTAAAGCAGAGGTCAAGGGTTCGAATCCCTTCATTGGCTCCAGGTAATTTATATATGAGAGAATCACAGGAATAAGTCTGCGGAAAATGTTACGCCGCATTTTAAGCAAGAGCACATAGCTGCATCAATATGAAGGAAAGATTTAGGACAATATATTCCACGGTTCACGATACGCTAATCCTAGATCAGGCGAATATGTATCTGCTGGCTAGCGCGATCGCCATTACCGGCCTTGACTATTTGATCGTCAGGCTACAGCCTGTTGCCGAGAATTCACAGCACTTTGGCAGGTTAAACATCTCTCCGCTCATCTATCTACTAATTGTGATTTGCGTCAATACCGCATTAGCCGTCTTCTCCTTCGGTCGAGAAAAGGAGATAAGCTACTTACTGCTTTCCGCAAATATAATATTAGCTTTACTGGTGTTCGTTCTGGAAATTTTTTACCTTACGTCTCTGTAAGCAAAATTCTATGGAAAAATATCGTTATAAGCGACTATTTGAAATACTACCCGGCGCAATTGTGTGGATAATTTTAATACTACCTATCGTACTCTCAATTTTTGCCCCCAAAGCACTGGCTATCTATATGATTTTCTTTTTAAGTTATTGGGTAGTAAAGACTTTTTTCATGTCATACCGCTTAGTTCGCGGATACCAAAACTACCGGCACGATATGCAATTGAATTGGCGGAAAAGATTGGAATCCTTGGACACGCCCAAAAAATCGCAAGATATCCATCATCTTGTGATTGTGCCAACCTATAAAGAGGATATAAAAATTCTCGAAGCGTCGGTGCAGTCGGTAATCAATTCTGACTTTGATCTAAAAAAGGTCGTTTATGTACTCGCCACGGAGGAACGGGATAAAGAAAGGGCCGAGAAATATGCAGAAATCCTTACTAATAAATATAAAGACATACTAGGTGATTATTTGGCAATAATGCACCCAAAAGACCTGCCAGGCGAGATCATTGGAAAAGGTCCGAACATCTCCTACTCTGGTGAGCGCATGGTCGAGTATTACAAGGAACGGGGAATTCCAGCCGAAAATGTGATCGTTACAACGATGGATGCAGACAACCTAATGGACAGGCAATATCTTTCCTGCTTAACCTATAAATATGCAACAGACAACGATCCGATTCATAAAAGTTTCCAGCCGCTCCCAATGTACTTTAATAACATCTGGGATGTACCTATGCCCATGCGGTTGATTGCAATGGGTTCGTCTTTCTGGCAGTTAATTGTGGCTACGCGTCCGTCCAGGCTCAGGAACTTCTCCGCTCACGCCCAGAGCTTGGAGGCACTAATACAAGTGAATTTCTGGTCAAAAACCAGCATTGTAGAGGATGGCCATCAATTCTGGCGCACTTATTATCACTTTGACGGTGAGCATGAAGTCGTCCCGATGTATATTCCAATCTATCAAGATGCAGTACTAGCCGGTGATATGCGGGCAACATTGCGAGAACAGTATCTCCAGAAAAAACGGTGGGCATGGGGAGTGTCAGATATACCATACGTTATGGCTCACACCATCGGGAACAAAGAAATTCCATTTATTGATCGCTGGGCAAATGCATTAATACTATGGGAAGCCCATATCACCTGGTCAACCACTTCCCTGGTACTAGCGACCTCGGCCTGGCTACCCCTAGTGTTAAATCCGGAGTTTCGTTCTACAGTACTCGCTTTCAACTTCCCTATTGTGTATTCCCGCCTGCTAACCGTAGCTTGGATTGGAATGCTAACTTCCCTAGTCATCTCGTCTCTACTGGTCCCTCCGCACAAAGGCAAAAAACCAACTCTTCGAATTGTCTTGGACTGGGCTTTAACACCGATTGTATTGCCAGTGTCCAAT
>JAKJEK010000095.1 GCA_022705465.1 Patescibacteria group bacterium
ACAAATTGTTTGAGGTGAACAAGTGGCGAAAACGATTCGGGTGATGTTGGTAGGTTTTGGTAATGTTGGTAAAGCCTTTGCACGTCTGCTGATGCGTAAGGCGG
Organism: Patescibacteria group bacterium; assembly: GCA_022705465.1. GTDB lineage: Bacteria > Patescibacteriota > UBA1384 > XYA2-FULL-43-10 > 1-14-0-10-43-13 > JAKJEK01. Next base: position 105 of record JAKJEK010000095.1, read on the forward strand.
AGGAGCTGGAAGCAAACCATGGTTTAAAGGTTGTGGTGACCGGGATTATTACCGGTTCACACGGCGCTGCGATCGACCCCAAGGGTTTGAACCTCTCCAAAATGCTGGAAACAGTCGACAATGGATCGCTCAGCGATTTAACCGGCATTGGCTTCAAGGGGAACTCTTTTGAATTTATTGAGGTATGCCAGGCGGATGTGCTCGTGGAAACAACGCCAGTGAATCCGCGGTCTGGTCAGCCCGCTCTCGACCACCTGAGGGCAGGTCTGGTCAAGGGGATGCATGAAATCACTGCCAACAAGGGCCCGGTGGTATATGGATATAAAGAGTTGACGCAATTGGCTTCTCAGCAGAACAGACGATTTTTATTTGAATCAGCCGTGATGGATGGCGCGCCGATTTTTTCGCTTTTCAGGCATCCCTTAAAAGGAGCAACCCTCTTGGGTTATAAAGGGATCCTGAATTCGTGTACCAATTTATTATTGGAGCGCATGGAAGCCGGAGAGACCTTAGCGGAAGCCATCGAGTATGGCGCGGCGATCGGCATTACCGAAACCGACCCGTCAAATGATGTGGATGGGTGGGACGCCTCGATTAAAGTTGCCGCGCTCGCTACCGTGCTGATGGATCATCCACTGACACCTCTTGAGGTCGATCGCACCGGTATTCGCGAGATCACGCCCGAGATGATCGCTGAAGCTAAAGCTGCGGGTGAGCGTTGGAAGCTGGTTTGCACGGGGGAATATCGCGATGGCGTATTTTTTGCGGAGGTCAAACCGCAACGAGTGGGACCTAATTCACCATTCTATACCGTGAGCGGCACCAGTTCATTCGTTACTTTCAAGTTGGATGTTTTACCGGGGCTGGGCATCCTCGAGTCAGACCCCAGCCCTGAGACGACCGCCTTTGGGCTGCTTTCGGACCTGATCGAGATCAGCAGGAGCTAAATGAGCGAACGCGTTTTCATCGGTTTAGGCACAAACTTGGGAGATCGACAGGAGAATCTCGCGCGAGCCAGAGAGCTATTAAGCGAAAAGCTGAGCTTAACGGCTGTCTCTCGCATCTATGAGACCGAGCCGTGGGGCTACGCAGACCAGCCGAAATTTTTGAACCAGGTGATAGCGGGCGAAACAGAGCTCACGCCGACCAGGCTTTTGGATTTTTTGAAGCGGATAGAGAAAAAGATGGGTCGTGAGCAGACCTTCCGTTACGGGCCGCGGGTGATCGACCTGGATATTTTGTTTTATGGTGATCGGGTGGTGAAGACAAAACGTCTTGAAATCCCTCACCCCCGAATTGCGCAGCGAGCTTTCGTCCTCGTGCCGTTGGTCGAGCTCGCCCCTGGACTGGTTCATCCGGTTTCGAGGGAAACTGTTGAAGAGATGGTTCAGTTCTTGCAGCTTAATAAGAATGAGTTTCCTGAAAACATTTCTTCATAGAATTGAGTATCTCAGAAAAGTATGTTTTCTTTAAATTGTTGATTTTGGCATGACATAGTCTAACAAATTAAGAAATGCCGGAAAGCAGATATAGTGTTGAGTATATTAAGTGAAATTAAGATCGTGGGAACTATATTATTAATGTTACTTCTCCCCGGTTGGGCGTTGATGAGCATCAACCAATACTGGAAACGGTGGGATACATTACAACGTTGGTTTTTAGCTCTGAGCCTGGGAGTAGCAACTTATCCGGTAATCTATTATCTAACCAGAACGATTTTTCCAGGTGTGAGAATTGGCTTTTGGAAGATAATTTCCTTGTTAATCATTTCATGTATTGTGATCTTGTGGCAATTTGGGAAATATTATCGAGAGCAATTTCGTATTGCACCATTAGATTTATGTACAGTTGGTCTATTGATTTTGATTTTATTAATCAGATTTATTATTGCAGATAAGCATCCATATTTAGCTGGGGATGATTCGCTTCACCATACATTACTAACTGAGATTACATCTCGAACCGGGATTCTTCCGCAAACCTTAAAACCTTACTTTGATACACCATTGGATCATTATCATCTTGGTTTATACTCGCTTACTGCACCTTTAAGACTGCTTACAGGAATACGTTCTGATCAGGCATTATTGTGGATGAGCCAATTTCTGAATGGGATAGCAGGTATAGGTACTTATCTGATTTTATCTAAATTAGTCACAAAAAAAGCAGCGATTGGGGGATTGGCTCTGATTGGATTGTTTTCAGTGTTTCCAAATTTTTATGTGAACTGGGGAAGATTCACGCAGTTGTCTGGACAAGTTGTGTTACTACCGGCTGCAATCATGTATTGGGAACATCTTGAGGAACTTAAACAGCAAAACACAGGTCAGAAGAAACGTGAATTTGATTGGGCTGCTGTTTTTTTAATTGCGTTTATTGTTGGCGCGACATGTTTCCTACATTTTCGGGTGGCTGTTTTGTTATTGCCATTATTGATTTCGATTGCATTTATCGTTGTTATTAATAAGGATACAAACAAATCGCAATACACAAGATGCTTGTTGCATTCTTTCGTGATATTGTTTATCGTTTTTCTTGTCATTTCTCCCGCCCTTATACCTGGTTTAAAAGCATATATTGCTACTCGTACTCCATATGATGTTAGTGAACAATTTTCAAACGAAAAGCTATCTGATTTGTGGTACTACTCGAAGGGCGATAGTACTACCAATCAACTGAGCGAAAATTCGAAGTGGCTATATTTGGTCTGTTTTACTGGCATATTACTCAGTTTGTTTGATGCAAAAGTCAAATCACTTGGCATTATTATGTTGATTTGGTTGCTAACTTTTTTGGCAACGATGTATATATATCTTACGAATATAAATCTGATTACTACGATGAACAGAACCGCTATCTTGTTGGCTCTCTATATGCCTATGTCAATCGGATTCGGTTTGTTTGTTCACTTTATTGAGAAGCTGGAGCCAGAGAGATATTTTGGAAACCGTCTCTTGCTCATTATCCCATTAATTTTGTGTGTTTATTGGGCGACTGAAGCGAGGATAAACGAATACTGGGCTGAGCAAGAGTACATGACTGATGCTGACTTTGACGCGATGCTCTGGATAAAAACACAAACTCCTGCAGATGCTGTGTTTGCTGCCAATACAGGCTTTTTAGGAAAAACGCAACCTTTTGGAACAGACGCGGGTTATTGGATCCCATATTATGCAGATCGAGCAAGTACGACTCTTACCTTATTATCTTCTCTGAATGAAACCGAAGACAGCATGAATATAGAACGGGCGAGAAAAGTTTCTGAACTATATTCGAACCCTGATTCTATCTCAGAACTATGCAGATTAGGTGTAGATTACTTATATTCTGCAACAAAACCCCCTGTTAATTTTCAAGACTTTCCGATCGAACAAATCTTAGCCCAGCCAGGGACTAAACTTATATATGAAGAACAAGGTGTCCAAATTGTTAGGTTGTGTGAATGATGACTATAAACATGCCGAAAAAGCTGTATCAGAAACATAAAGTAATATAGCACTATGCCTTTGCTTCAGATAAATTTCGAACCAACAAGCCTTAATAGTGGTCCAACATCACAGCTCATGCTCGGAAAAACTATAGGTCTAATCATATCGTTAGTTGCAGTCATCTCTTTATGGAACTTTGTTATTGGCATCCCTCTCTCGAGTCGAACGACTCAGGTTCTTATTGCTGTTCTTTGTGTTAGTGTAACTTTTATTCTCCTGAGAAAGGATTGCCTAGGGATAGAGGGAGAATTTTTTTGGGGACTCTTAC
>JAKJEK010000096.1 GCA_022705465.1 Patescibacteria group bacterium
GAAGGTTATCTATACAACCATCGATCAGTTTTTTGAAGTCATTAATAATCCTGATGATCGCCAAACTATCACAATTTCACTTGCTGAAATAAATGACAAGGTCGCTAGCCTGGCTCATGATCGGCTTGGCGCACTGCCGAGCGACAGTTCGTTGTTGGGAGAAGTGTTCCCGGAAGAAATGTCATACGAGGTAGGAAGTCACCCAATCGTACGCTCCTTAGCGTCTCTTAATAGAACATTGATTTACATCTCTATTGCTACTTTACTAGTGCTGCTATCCGTATTCTTTCTGTCGGCCAGCACGAATGCTTCAAGATTTCTCTGGGTTGGTATAGCCTTTTTTATTTCCGGCTTGATAATTACTCTTGTAACCGTAGCGGCATATCTATTGCTACCGGCAATATTGGATCGATTCGCTTCTGGAATTCCAGACCTCGATTCTAAAACGCTTGTCGGAATAAACAGATTGATTTCCACACTCTTATCTCAACAACAAAAACCGCTTGTTCTGGAAAGTGCGGGTATCACCATACTGGGCATAGCTTTAATACTCTTCGGCCGGGGCATTCGAGAGGAGAAGGTTGAAATCCCTGGCAATCAAGCCCGGTTTGAGGAGGCTGGTTAGGGAATATAGCGCAATCACACTAATTGATTCCGTTTTGTGTGCATTTTCGTGATGACGTAATTATCAACAACAAATCAGTAGGTGAGGTAATTAATGGATAGAGTAATACAGGTAAATAATCTGGTTAAAAACTATGGAAAGCTGACTGCTGTCAATGGCATCTCTTTCCATGTGGAACGCGGAGAAATTTTTGGGCTCCTCGGCGAGAATGGTGCTGGTAAAACCACAACCCTGGAGATCGTTGAGGGACTTCGCAGCCTCACTAACGGCAGTGTTGCTGTGCTCGGCTACGATCTTACTGATAATCTCAGCGAAATCAAGCGTAAAATTGGCGTTCAATTGCAGTCTTCGGCTTATTATAACTTTTTAAACCTTCAAGAGATTTTGCGTCTCTTTGGCGGATTTTACGGGATGAAAAGCGATCCCGCCAAACTACTGGAAATGGTTGACCTCTCAGATAAAGCTAAATCGCTAGTGGGGAGTTTGTCTGGCGGACAAAAACAGCGTTTTTCGATTGTTGCCAGCTTGGTCAACGATCCCGAGATCGTATTTTTAGATGAGCCGACTACCGGTCTTGATCCCTTGGCTCGCCGGAATCTTTGGGACCTTATTGGTAAAATTAAAGCACAGGGCAAAACTGTTGTCTTAACTACTCATTATATGGAGGAAGCCGAAAAACTGTGCGATCGTATTGCAATAATGGACAAGGGACAAATACTGGTTATGGATGAAGTATCTGAGCTAATTAAGCACACCAAGAATCCCTACAAAATTCACTTTAAGTCCAAGAAAATGGACCGAGAGGCTACTGATAAATTGATGAATCTTGGCCATATGGAGCAAGTAGCAAAAAAAGAATCGGAATACGAACTTCGACTCAAAAACCGGAAAGATTTATATCAAGCCCTGGGTATTATACAGTTATTCAAACCTGAATCGCTCGCTGTTGGCAAGGCTTCGCTTGAGGATTTATTTATCGAACTAACTGGTAAACGCATTGGGGACGAGGAGTAATATGTGGCAACTATTTATCGCTAATGTAATCATGACAGTCCGGAATAAGCAAGCGCTTTTTTGGAATTTGATGTTTCCCCTGATGTTCACGTTTATCTTTGGTATGTTTTTTGGTGGCGGCAACACTAAGGCCGGCACGATTGCTGTTATCAATCACTCTGTCTCCGAGACGGCAAGGGTCGTCGAAACCACCTTGCGCGAAGGCGAACTTTTTAATATCGCCGACAACATTAGTGCTGAGGAGGGTAGAAAGAAAGTTGAACGCAGTGAAATTTCGGCGGTGGTTGAAATTCCTGAAGGCTTTGGCAGTTTCTCTGCCGATGATCCGAAGAAGATAAAGATAACCTATGATCCAGGCAATGCCGCTACTCGCGCCGCTCTAGTTAGCTACCTGGATGCTATACTAAATCAAATCAGTTACAAAGCCCAAAACGCCAGCCCTCTGTTTTCGGTTGAAGAGGAAAAGACCAACAGTCGCCAGTTTAGCTACTTTGATTTTGTCTTAGTGGGATTAATAGGTATGGCACTCATGAATTCCTCCGTGCAGGGAGTAGCGATCACACTGGCCAAATATCGCGAGGATAAAATTCTTAAAAGAGTTACCACTACACCGCTTTCAACCTGGAAGTTTGTTAGCGCCGAGATATTATCGAGACTAATAGTTAACTTTGTCCAAGTATCCTTGATACTGTTGGTTGGAGTCCATATCTTTAATGCTCATATCTATGGTAATGTCTGGCTGATCTTCTTGCTATCGCTACTAGGAGCAGTTCTCTTTCAAGCTGTTGGTTTTGCTATCGCCAGTATGTCCAAAACAACCCAAGCGGCTGAGGGTATGTCTACAGCTATTACTATTCCGATGATGTTTTTGGCAGGTGTTTTCTTTCCAATCGACCAGTTGCCAAAATGGTTAGGTTCTGTCGTGCAATATCTTCCGCTTGCCCCTCTCCTGCGAATGATCCGCGGCATTGCCCTTGAAGAAAGCTCGCCGCTAGCTAATCCTGCCAATCTGAGTATTGTGCTGGTATGGATAGCAGTCATGCTCGCAGTTACCCTGTATCGGTTCCGAATGTCCGAGGAGTAGACGATTGCTAACTAATAAATGAAGAACGGGCAACTTAGGTTGCCCGTTTTGTAATGTCAGGCCTTGCCATTACGGTGGATGGCGTAGGCCACGGACTGCACAAGTGCAATCCAGGAAGCCTCAATGATGTTCTCGTGGACGCCTACCGTTGTCCACGTCTCCTGTTTATCCGAAGTCTCGATTAACACTCGGACTTTTGCCGCGGTTGCGGCTTGAGGGTTGACGATTCGCACCTTGTAGTCAGACAGCTTCCACTTTGGAAGCTCTGGGTAGAATCGGTCAAGCACCTTGCGCAGTGCTGAGTTGAGCGCGTCCACCGGTCCGTCGCCCGAGCCCACTTCGTGGGCATACACGTTGTCTAGGCTGGCCCGAATCGTGGCCTCTGTAAATAGATTGGCGCCGTCACGGTTGGTGTCGACGTGCCATCCTTCCAGCGTGAAAGCGGCGCCTGAGTGATCCAGGCCAAGTGCCTCCATAATTAGCAGATGAAGGGATGCGTCAGCTGCCGCATAGCTGTAGCCTTCGGCTAGCCGTCGGTTGTGCAGATCGGTGACCTTTGCTATCTCCTCGGCTGAGAGTTCGAATCCCAGCTCTTTGGCCTTGGCAAAGATGTTAGAGCGCCCCGATTGTTCAGATACGCCGTACGAGTCTCTGTTGCCAATCAACGTTAGATCGGCATGGAGATAAGAACCTGGGTCGCGACCCTCTCCTGAAGCATGCATTCCGGCTTCCGTGTGTCCGGCCAGATGCCCAACCCACGGATGGTTGCTGCGATGGTGAGCATTGACGAACTCAGCTGTCATTCGTGACAGGTCTGTTAGGCGTTCCAGTTTGCCATTCATCAGGCACGCAGCTCGGTAGTCGAAGTAGAGGTTAGGAATCAGCGTGCAGAGATCGGTGTTTCCGCACCGCTCGCCATACCCGTTGATCGTTCCCTGGATGTGCCTGATGCCGAACAGAAACGCCAGTTCGGCATTGCTGACACCACGACCCCGATCATTGTGACCATGGAAACCGAGCTTTGCCACCGGGATCTGCTCGGTAGCAGCTTTGATACCCAGTCGTACCAGATCACTGGTTGCGCTGCCGTTGGTATCACACAGGACGAT
>JAKJEK010000097.1 GCA_022705465.1 Patescibacteria group bacterium
GTTAAGCTCTTCATAGTATTTTATTTTACCGGTCTCGATCAGTTCCCGGATTTTCTCTGCAATGCCTTTTCCGATTCCCTCAATTGCCTCCAGGCCTTTTACTCCTTCCTTCTTATATATATCCTCAACGTCACGATCAAGAAACTCAATCGATGTGGCCGCTCTCTCGTAAGCCATACTTCGGAACCGATCTGCGCCCTGTAGGGTTAAAAGTTCGCTAATTTTTCGCAACATCGAAGCAACTTGGGAGTTGGTTGTATTCATTGATGTGCCTATATTCCCCGAAAGGTGGTAATGATTATTTGCCGTTCTTTTGGTCCGTCAAGTTCTATTAGGACCAACCGTTGCCATGTACCAAGAATTAGTGCTCCGCCCTGGTAGGGGAGCAATAGTGATGTTCCAACCAGTGATGACATAATGTGGCTCCAAGCATGACCAGGATCGTGAGGATGGCGGTACTTCAGCTTTGGCACCATTCTGGAAAACGCATCGAGAATATCCAGGTCTGTTCCTGGATCCAGATCGGCCGTTGTCAATGCTGCTGTTGTGTGGAGTAGAAACAAATGGCACAGACCCTCTCCGCCAATAATCTCATGGTTGATCGTGTCGGTGATATCCACGATCTCCCTCTGGTTAGTCGTCTCGATGGTGATGATTTTATTCACTTAAGTTCCATTTGGTACTTAACAGCTCGCGAGCCACAATCAGTTCATATTTCTTTAATATTTGTCATACTGTTTTACCATATACTTCACCACATGCTTCACCATATGCTTCACTTGGAAGCCCACCATTATATCAAAACGAAATAGTAAGATATTAAAGGGCTCGCCAATATAAAGAAGTTCAGTATAATTAGGCAAAAAGACCGTTATGTTTCTTTCTAAACACCGCGACTACCCGCTTGCTGATAACAGATATGAAGGCGGACAAGAAATTCTATAGGTGGATTATTCGACAACAACCCTGCCAGCCATTGAAGAGTGATAATCGCAGTGGTAATTAAACATTCCCTTTTCCTTAAAAACATAACTCCAGGTATATCCGGGTTCGATTTCGCCGCTATTAAACAGTTCAGTGTCGCTGTGTACTGTGTGCGATTCTTCATCATCATTTTGCCAGACTATCTCCGTGCCTGGATCAACAACTATTTCATCTGGCTGATAGCTGTCGCCGGCAATTACAACGGTTTGGTATTCAATTTCAGACATCTTATCTTCCTTTCTTAAATAGGGTGGCAATGTCTGGCGGCAGCATTCGCTCGATCTTCGCTTTTTCGCCAGGATCAAGGGAGTTAAAAACCTTGTTAATGACAATTCTGGTTAGTTTCTCTATTCCGCCCTCAACCTCAAAAGTGAATTCCTGCCGGATGCGTCCCAACAGTTCCTCCTTGTCCATCCGCACGGGTACATCTTCAGAGCTCCAGCCGTCGAAGTATATTCCTTTAAGCAGGATAGGGAATTGGGCGGCCAGGTTCACGCTATCATCGACTGGTAAACGGTCGCGGATCGCGTGCAAAACAGCCCGGAGCGCCATGTATGACTGATTTCGGCGCCCTTCCCAGTCGTATTCTTCTTCGATCGCTTTCAAGATTTCATTTGTTTTTTGTAATGTTGTATCAAACACATCCAGACCCGTTGACATTCTGCCTCCCGTTTTAATTATTAAGCCTTCAATCATATCGCTTCATCGTGAAATTAAAATAGGCCCGCATGTTTGAACAGGAGTTTAGTCTCATAGATATCTGGTGAATATAGTTTATAGCGATCTGACTGGCGCGTTCCTGCTAGATGAGCCCAGTTTGCGCTTTGCGGTTAACTGGCAATTATAAAACCGTTGTTTATGAAAAAGCGGATCCTTTAGGATCCGCTTTTTGTGGCAGCTATCGCCCTAACAACAACGACAGCCGGATGTTCGACATATCACGACGCGCTCAATTGCGGCGATGGCCGCATCGATGCTAATCCAGCGATCACCGTTGGTAACCGGAAAGACCATGGCGTTAGGTTGCACATCCCTGATGAGGGTGTGAATGGTGAGAAGATTGTCGTAGAGCTTCATCTCGCTATCACACCCAAGGGTGTTCAGCAAACCGATGCTTGCCTCAAGGGCGGCTACGTGGCCCCACGTGCCGTCTTCCTGGGGCCCAAGGTGGACCAGCAGTCCGATCATTTCATTGTCCGGTGCTTGTACCGGCAGGATGTAGTTGCGTCCGTCTTTCGCTTCAACCAATCCCTCGCGACTAGGACTGAAGAAGACTTGGGCGAACTTCATGGCCGTTTCTCCGATCTGGTGTGGGATGCCAATATATTAACACAATACGCCCATACAGTCAAATACTATTGAATGCCGTTAAACTCAAGCCTTGTTTATTGCTGTCAAATTTGTCTAGCTTGCGTATGGCGGCAAACTAAATTTTGTCGCCAATCCATGCCTTTTCGATCACATGTCTTATTATTTGAACTGGATAATCAGAACTAGCCCATTTATAGAGTAGGGGACGCAGTTTTGCCGTCACGCAACAAAAAATTAATCACTACGCTTCTGTGGTTGGTTCGGGTGCAGTTATTACATAACGAACAAAACAGGTAACCACCAAAAAGTGAATATTAAATAGGCTTACACAGGAAATCTTAACATACTGTGGAAGCTTAGTGATGGACGGCACAGTGATTCTTGTTCTGATCCAAATTATCGATCTTGGTGGCAGATAGACAGTAAAGATGAAAAGTGATATAATATAAGAGTGACCAACCAAGAGGTTACGAAGGGAGCATTACACCGTATGAGATGGTATGACAAGATGGTCTTTGCGCTGATGGTCGCCGTGGTAGTCGTGCTTACCTGGCAGTTTCTGACGACCGGTACAACTAAGGCGGCGTTCATCGCTGCGGCCGGTGTTTACTCCGTGAATATCGGTATTCGACTGCGGATGCTCTACCGCTATGCCAACACGGTGCCGATAGACGATGAAGACAAGAAGGATCTCATTAAGATCAAGTGGCACTCAATTGCCAGCATTGTCATGTCGTCAATCTGCGTCACATTTTCGGTTCTCATCATCCTCTACAGATGACGCGCCAACTCAGGCAGCAGACACTATGTCGGCTGCCTTTTGATTTACCGTGCCGCACTTGTAAACGAACATCCTAACTATTATTGCATTGTAAAATGATAAACACCCCAACATATCTTCGATCGCCAGTAAACTCTAACCACTAAGGCTAAAGCGGTTAATTACAATAAAGCCCCCGGAGTTATTCTGGCTTGCTGATTCGAAACATATTATTTCTGGAAAGTGAGTATTTAGGTCGACATTCAACTGGTAAATAATAAAGGGGCAGCTGAACAATAATTACCAAGCTTGTTCCAGAGTCGCGCTTTTGTTTATAATGAAATAAATAACCCAATTCTCGACCGAACCTTATGGTTCACCTCTAGCTACCCTTATAAATACCACCCCTCATGAACAATATCGGGCTGATGAATAGCGCCGCTGTAGTCACGGTAACGTAATCGGCCTTCTTGGTCGGCACATACTTCCAGTATCAAGGGCATGTATAGTTTCCTTGGTGTTACTTAAAATAAAACTCACTTCAAGTGTGTTGTCTCGGATCAAGAAGATAGCCAAACATTGTTTTTAGTAATTATGTAACCTATTTAGGAGGTATTTGTGAGGTATCCATTCTTCTCCCCTAGAGCATTCAGAAACTTGCTCTTGGTTGTTCTAATATTTAATGCTATATCCGCTTTAGCCGGTGGGTTAGCTCTTGTTTTAATGGATGGCTTGGGTATGCCTAAGGAGTGGCTGGCTGGGGTCTTTTCTTCT
>JAKJEK010000098.1 GCA_022705465.1 Patescibacteria group bacterium
CTTGCCATCCCTGATATCTCGTCTGCCCGCCTCTTCGATTTGTCGTGTTGCCTCTGCACTGCTGTATTGCTCCGGCTCAAAGTGCACTGGCAGTCCTAGACTCTGCTTAAGCGATTCAGCAAACCCTTCAATCTCCGCTGCCAATGTCCCACGCTCACCACCCGTCCTCACCGGCATGCCAACTACAATCGCCTCAACTTCATACTCTGCACACTTTTGACCAATCTGTGACACCACAACATCCAAGGGCAATCTCCCATCTATTGTGCCAATACCTTTCGGCAGTACCGCACCTACAGCCAAGCCTATTCTTTTTTTACCATAGTCAATAGCTAAAAACATGGATCCTTTATATCACTAATAAAAGGTTTTGAGGAGAGATCAAGCACCTATTCAGAATAATCAAAAGACACCTTGATCCGATTATCCATTAAGGGCAAACGATTTATGAATTTTGGCCAAACCGCAATATCAATCTGCTCAACCGACTCGTTGTCGTCAAAGGCTTGCTTGGCTTTAGCAACACTCGTGTTTTTAATTTTACTCTTAATCTCATTTTCAGACATTTTATTGCTTATCTTGCCATCATACGTAACTTTTAGTTTTTGCTGTGCCAAATCCCGATTGCTCTCAACCACCTCAAAGCTAATCGCTGAAGAATCCATTTTAATCAGCATTTTATTTGCATCCAGCTGAGCAGAAATGGCTTCAACGGCTACTCGCCTTAACTCATCTTCTTTAAACCCAAGCGTGAACACCTTTGATTTGATTGTGGCATCAAAGTTTTCAGCCTCATCGCCGCTACTTTTGGAAAAACTAACGGATACTATCTCTTCAGTTGTGCTTCCATCAATTTGGCGATAACCCTCTTTACTAACCTTCTCGAGTAGCTCTGTCGTTAATTGAGTGGTTAGCTCTTTCCTGAGTTCCTCCTCAGCCGTATCCAGATCTTTCTCGCCGACTAGCTTAACCTCTTTCGTTGTTCCTCCGGATAATTGGCCGCCTTTCCCTGTGATCTGCGAAGGCGCTCCCTCAATCACGTAAGTAGATGGGGCCAGGTTGTACGACTCACCAGACTGTTCAGCTGTCACATTGACCATTCCTTCGCCCGCCTGGATTGTTACTTTGCCCTCAACAAGCAATGGTTGCCCCGCACCAACCGTAAACTCTTCGTCAGCAACAAATACCTTGCCATTCGATGTAAGCTTAGTACCCTTTGCAAATTTATGAGTTTTTGAATCATAACTGTTGTACACGGTAATTTTACCCCTTGCCTTTTCGCCAATGTTTTTCTTACTAGTTGCAGGAAAATTCTTGGCGATCTCCTTCTCGACTGAAAATAGTACGCCTGCCACTGCCAACCTGCTTACGTCAGACGACTTCAAATCCCTTTCAACAACCAGCTCCAACTCTTTGGAATAATCTTCGGTTTTTAATTTTACTGAAGCAGATGCATATGGAAGCAGTAAATAAGAACAACTTAACAAAACAATCAGAGAGATAGTTGCAAACACCATCAGCGGCTTGCGTGACTTTCCACGTCGTCCTCTGATCATAGTTCCTCCGTGTTTATTAACCACCGGTTCATTTGCTTCCAGATCTTCCGGTTCATCCCGAGAGTCAGTTACGTCCTCGGCATCACCAACCGTCTGTTCTACTACCTCCGACGCTTCTACAGTTGTCCCGATCTTCTCATCATCTACTGTTTCCGCAATAGGCGCAGTCGGCTCAACCTCCTCTTGCTCCATCGCAGAATAGCGATTATACGTATTTACTCTAATTCCCGATGCTGAAGATTCCAAGATCTCAGTCTTGCTCTCCGCTGGACGAGTTGACACTAAAATAGGTCTTGAATGCTCCGCCTCGGACACTTTTGAGTAAACCGTGATCCCTAATTGAGAAGCCAAGTTACGAGTAATGCGGTCGGTTACTACCAGTGATACTTCACGGCCAAGCTCCTCGGCGCTTCGTTTCAGAATCTTCAAATTAATCAAACTTTGAGCCAATGATGAACCCCTTGGTATTACTAGTGCAACGCCAACAGAAGTGCTCGCCTTCAATCGGTCGATCACCGAAGTTATTTCATCATCAGGCTCTAAATAAATAATCTCTTGCATAATATTTGAATATTTACGACCTCAACCCATCAACTATCTTATCTAATATTTCTTCTACCATTGTTGCTTCTCCAGCCAAACCTATTGCCAAGTTGGCTAAAGCCATTGGCGTAATATCTTGAGAATCGATCAGCTTACCGGTGTCATCCTTCACACTGCTAACCTGAGCCGGTCGGATATAATCAACTTTCGGCTGTTTTGAGAAGGGTAGTCGTTTAACCCATTCTTTTGTCTGAAGATATTTTTGGATATCTGGCAATAAGCTACCGCCACCGCAAAGTAGAATACGTGATGGCAACAAGTCACCATTTGAAAACTCTTCTAAGGCTAATTCTACCCCAGCCAACCACACTTGGCAATCATTCTCAATCGACTGTGCAACTTTCTTATACATCTCCAAATTCTCTTTAAGTTTTCCTGTTGAATAGTCGATTTTTAACTGTTCAGCTTCCGCAAACGACAAATCGCAAGCATCTGCAATTGATTTGGTAAATACCCGTCCGCCAAGAGCGAACATTTTAGTTCCCTCGACCCCACCACCCCGTACAACAGCAATATCAGTCGTACCTCCGCCAATATCTACAAAAATTGCTGAAAAATCCGTTGAGTCGTCCAATCCCATCGATCTAGCCACTGCATAAGGTTCAGCCGCAATTGCTAACACATCCAAACCCAAATCCTCTGCAATCGTTTGTAGCGCACCAAAATGCACGATTGGCGCAAATGCATTAAAAATGCCAACTTGAATGTCTCGGCCTTGAAAACCAAGCGGATTACTGACGCGATAACCGTCTATATGAACATCGACTACTGCCGAATTAACTAGCTTAACATCAATTTCTGAGTAACCTGTCTCCCATGCTAACTCAGACCTGGCTTTGTCAAATGATTTAGCTTGCACTTTTCCAATGATATCCCTTAACTCTTTGATGGTAATCTTTTCCTTGGCATTCTCGCGTTTGTAATGGACAGTTGTCGTTGTTCCTTTTACCAATTCGCCAGCTATACCAATCACGCACTGTTTTGGAAACACTCCGGCTTTTTCAAATGCTCGTTCCAGTGCCACCTCGCAATTTTGGATCACGCCAGAAATGTCCGTCACCCGCCCCCCTTGCATATCCGAAAGACGCTGTCGCTGTCTACCCGTTCCGATTACTACCGCTCTATCCTCTTCAATCCGAAAAATCAGAGCCTTCACAAACTCCGTCCCAATGTCTAAAGCAATTGCGTGATTTTGCTTACTTTTTCCCCAATCAAATAGTCCCAATTTCCCTCCTGTCACCTCGCACAGAATTACTCTCAAATTTATCATACAATAAAACAACCCCAGCCATCAATGGCTGGGGTTATGAGCTGTCAGGCCACCAGCTTGCGCATTGCTCGCAAAAACTGGCGACGGAGCCACCGGCTCCGATTTGGCGAAAGAAATCCGAACATACCCGGATTGTATTCGGCGATATAGTCGAGTGCCTCGCGTGATCGCGTTGACCATAATCGCCGCAGAACATCAGCAGTTTGGGTATTCTGCGGATCGGTCAGGAATC
>JAKJEK010000099.1 GCA_022705465.1 Patescibacteria group bacterium
TGCACGCTCCCCTTGCCAAATGTTTTTTCACCAACCACTTTACCCTGACCCCGATCCTGTATCGCTCCTGCAAATATCTCTGAAGCTGAAGCTGAGCCCTTGTTGACCAATACCACCAACCGATAATTCTTAAGTAACGATTTCGAAGTTGTTCGATATTCGCGTGTCCGACCGTTCTTACCTTTTTCGGTCACTACCACCCCTCCGTCAACAAAGTAACTAGTCAAATCAACCGACGTTTCAAGATAACCGCCTGGATTATTCCTCAAGTCAACCACTATACCGTATGGTTTGTTCTTTTGTACTTCTTTCACCACTTCTTCAAACAAAGACTCTGTATCTTTGCCGAATTGGCGAATCTTTACGTGTAGTATTTTCTTCCCATCTACATCCCTATATTCAGACTGTAAACTTTTAATCACAATTACATCTCGCACAACTTCAATGGTAACTGGCTCGTCATTTCCCTCGCGCAACAGCAGCAGTTTGACCGTAGTGCCCTTTTCACCCCTGATACGATTTATTGTTTCGTCAAAACCAACTTCACTTGTTTTGGTTCCATCTACCTCAACAATGATATCTCCCGACTTAAGCCCGGCACGTTGAGCTGGGGAATCCTCAAGCGGCGCTACCACTGTTGGTAAACCGTTTTTCTGAACAATCTCCACGCCGATACCGCCAAACTCACCAGATATATCTTCGTTAAACCGCTTATTTTCAGCTGGTCCCATAAATACTGTGTAGGGATCGCCTAACGATGCCACCATTCCAGCAATCGAACCCTGAACCATTTTGGCTGGATCAATATCATGAGAAGTTTTGTCTTTTATTTGATTCCAAACCTCCCAGTACACTGAAAAATCAACATCCTTAGGCTTACCAATGTCGGTATTAACCACCTTCGGCACATTACTCTGAGAGCTGCCAGATTGCCGACCCGCTAGGTATCCGGCAAAAAACGATAAATAGAGCACCGCAATGCCCAATACCACAACAGCAACACTCTTCCCAAAAGGAAAGAGCGTTCTGCGTAGACGATGGCTTTTAAAACTGTGAATGTTATCGTTCACGATATCATTATAACTCAAGAGAACGATCAATAAAAGGCTAAACGCAGCATTTTAACTACCGTCGTTCGAGATCAAACCGTTTACACGGCATCTTTTTACAAAATCTATGAAGTAGACTCGAGATGTGCGTAAAGGGTCATCATTCCATTATCATGTAGTATTATGACCGCAAAACCGTAGCCGCCACGCCAGTCCTTGTAAACAATTTCACCCGGAGCAGCCGCAAAAATGGGATCACCAGCCACACCAGGAGTCATATCTATACCGGTATGAATACCGCCTCCATAAGCGCCCGATCGCGCAAAATCAGTCCAGCCATACTCCTGGGTTACTCTCCGTGATTGGGTAGGCCAAGCAAATGTAGATCCTAGATAATTTCGGGGATTAACAGTCGAACCATCTGCACTTCTGACCTCAAAGTGCAGGTGAGCACCAAAAGAATATCCAGTATTACCCATTCGGCCTATAAAATCACCCGTGTTAACTCGTTGACCTTTACCTTTTTGAGAAGACCAGCTCGCATTTCTTGCCGCAATTATTCTTGCAATTTCGTTCAACGCTTGCTGCTCTAATTGCGCATAGCGCTTCTCTTCTTCTTTCAGCTCGGTAATCATATTTTGGGTATCAGTCAACAATCTGCGTTTCGTCCACTCCTGGTTTTCCAGTGCTTTCCTCTGCGCTTCCTGGCTTCGCTGAAGGTCTTGCAAGCTGATCATTTTTTGATCCTGTTCAGCTTTTTGCGATACCAACTTCGCTTTTAAGATTTCGATCTTTTCCATTGAGACGGTTATTTGCTGTCTGATCGAATTGTAATACTCTTGTTTGGTGACAATATCCGACAGGTTATTTGACCCAATCACCGCCGTCAGCAACCCATCTTCTCCTTCCATATACCACGAAGCCACAACCCTGCCCATCTTTGCTTTCTCATGAACAATATTATCTTCCTCTGCTTTGATTTTAGCACTCAGCTCTTCAATGGCTTGCTGTGTCCTTTGGACATCGGCCTGTGTTTCTCTTATTGCTGATTGTGTTGAATTAATCTGACCTTCAACATTGTTAATTTGCGCCTTAACGTCAGCTGCTGCTTTTTCTTGCTCCAACCGTTTCTTTTTAGCGCTATCAGACAAATTTGAGTAGTAATTCCTCTCCTTTTCTTTTTGTTCCAGCGTAGCGGCTACAGCTGGCAAGATAGAAGATGACAGCATAACAACGAACAAGAGATATAAGATACCTCGTTTGAGGTATTTACCAATTGAATACTTGCCCCTCGCTTTTAGAGCGTAATGGTAATTCATAATCCTTCTACTATGTATTATATCACAACCGCTAACTTAACGCAAATGTCCCGCAGTACACTGCTCTCTATTACTTTAAGTGATTTCTTACAGCCATCAATGAACAGAGTGAACCAAGGCCTAAACCGATCGCCACTTGCAAAAATGCGATAAACCAGATGCTTAATCCAAAATATTGAGCACTCAAGTTGTATACACCCAAAAACTGCTCTACTTTCGGCATCGCAATAATTAACGCAAAATAGTATATAACTGTTGAGAATATTGCGGCAATAATACCATAACCCACACCCTCAATAATAAATGGTCCCCGCACATACCAATCCGAAGCCCCAACTAACTTCATAATCTCAATCTCTTCCCGGCGTGCAAAAATGGTAAGACGAATAGTATTGTATATAATTAGCACGGATATCAACATAAAGATGAACGACATATTCCAGCCGGCCAGTTTAATAAACGAAGTAATTCTGACCAATCGATCAATGACATCCTTGTTTTTCTTATAGCTAATACCGTTCTCGGTCTTTATTAACGGCTTATAATCCGAAGAAGACAATAGTTCGTTAATGTTCTCCAAATCTTCCAGCTTTTGGGTCTTGATTTCCAAACTTCTTGGCAACGGATTGTCTGTTTCCGACACCACATCGCGCAACTCTTTCTCCTCGCGGTAACGCTCGCGCCATAATTCCAATGCCTTCTCCTTCGATACATACTCCACGCTTTTCACATCTGATCTTGAAAGCAATAGATTCTGCAACGCAAATATTTGATCTTTAGAAGTAGTATCCTCAAAGTACACCGACATATCCACCTTGCTTCTTAGCGCCTCCGTTGTTTTGTTGGTTACAAATAGTAAACTTATAAAGAAACTGATTGTAACTAGAGTCAGACACATAATCAATGTCGCTGCTAAAGTCAACCAACGGTTACGCCAAAAAGACTTAAGCGCCGTCCTTATTACTCTGTACAAAGAAATTAAATGCATAGTGTATTATCTTATTATCTTTAAAGTATGTATGTACCCTTCTCCTGGTCAGAAACAATCTTACCTGACCTAACCGTAATCACTCGACGCTCGAGGGTATCAACTACCTCTCGATCGTGTGTTGCAAGTAAAACTATCGTGCCTTGCTTATTTATCTTAAACAACAACTCAATAATCTCCCAGGTAGATACTGGGTCAAGATTGCCCGTGGGTTCATCCGCAATCAGCAGTTTAGGCCGATGCACCAAGGCGCGTGCAATCGACACTCTTTGCTTTTC
>JAKJEK010000100.1 GCA_022705465.1 Patescibacteria group bacterium
CTGAAGTCCCTATATCACTGGTTTGCCACCTCTACAAGGTTTTGCATCAACATCGCCACCGTAACCGGACCAATCCCGCCTGGCACCGGTGTATAGAACGAAGCCTTATCGTAGGCCATTGGATCAATATCGCCTCTGATTTCCCCGCCTAATTCGCTAGTTCCAGCATCAATCAACACTACACCGTGATTAACCATATCCGCCTTCACCAAACCCGGCTCACCAACCGCCGACACAATCACATCAGCCTTCTTGGTTGATGCATCCAAATGATCAGTCAACTGATGTATTACGGTCATCTTTTTCAGTGAAGCGTAATGATCGTGAATGTGACGCACCAGAGGACTGCCAACCAAAAAACCGTGCCCAATAACTAAAACCTTCTGCTTTGACAAATCCACTCCGGCCTCACCCATTGCTTTATCGATTGCCAGTACCACTGGTGGTTTAAATGCTGACTCGATTCCCAAACAATATCTTAGACCATCAACGTCTTTATCTGGAGTAATCGCTCGTATCAATGTATCCCGGTTTATGTGTGGTGGCACCGGTATTTGAATCATGATGCCATCAACTTCAGAGTTATTGTTCAACTCTTCAATCTTCGCCATCACCTCATCTTCTTCTATTTCTGAAAGGTAATGGAAAAGCTGAAAATTAACCCCGATTTTCTCGGCAATTCTTTGCTTTAGCTTAACATAACTAACTGATACCGGATCATCGCCTACCAATATCACAGCTAATACTGGCTGCTTTTTTAGACTCGCCACCTTCTCCTTGAGTTCAGCCAACACACACTCTCTTATTACTCGACCATCAAATACCTTTGCCATCATACCTCAAATAGTTATTTATTACTCCCCGTCACCCATGCTGCTTTCTTAGCCTCTCAATCACCGGAGGCAGCACTTCCATCACCCTCTTAACTTCCGCTGGAGTTGTGTATCTTCCCAACGAAAACCTCACTCCGCTTGTTGTCCGCTCTCGCGGCAATCCCATAGACTCTAATACATAACTTGGTTCAACCTCAACCGCCGTACAAGCTGATCCTGACGATACCGCAACACCCTTGGCATCCAAACTATAGACAATTGCCTCACTCTCCACACCCACAAAACTAATATTGGCGATGTGCGGTGCTAGTTGCGTCCGATCTCCATTAAGATATGCTCCCGAGACCCCCCTTAAAACCCCCTCAATCAGCATATCGCGCAACTTTGCTATCCGTAACGCCTCATCATCCACGTAAATCTCTTTGCACAGCAGTGCTTCGTCTCTTTTTTGCGGCCGGCTCTCCGCCCGATGTTCTGCCACCAGCACAACCGCGGCGTGAAAACCAACGATTCCCGGTACATTTTCCGTTCCTGCCCGCACCCCATACTCTTGACTACCACCATTAACCTGCGACCTAATCGGAGTACCTTTTCTTACATAAAGAGCCCCTGTACCTTTCGGACCATATATTTTATGTGCTGTAATAGTAAGTAAATCAACCCCAAGATAGTTAGGACCTATCTGTAAAAATTCTGCTGCCTGAATAGCATCGGTGTGAAAATAAATTCTTTGCTTGCCAATCCGCTCTCGAGCTTCATTAACCCTGGCAACCCCCAAGCCGATTTCTCGAATCGGTTGAATTGTGCCGACCTCACTATTTACATACATCACCGACACCAATACGGTATTATCTCGAATCGCCGCCAGTATTTTCTCCGACCTAACCACCCCATCTTCTTCTGGTCGCACATAAGTTGCCTGAATCTTGCCCGACGCCTCAAGTTCTTTAATGGTATTCAATACTGCTTTGTGTTCAAATGCTGTTGTTACCACGTGAGGCAATTCCTCGTCTTGCCAATTCAAACCAACAGCATCAATAACACCATTAATCGCCAAATTATCCGACTCTGAACCACCCGAAGTAAAAATTATCTCGCGATCATGACACCCCACAAAGAATGCCAGAAACTTTCGCGCTTCTGTTATCGCCCGTTTTGCCTCGACTCCGAAAGAGTGAAGTGATGAGGGGTTACCAAATACATTGCTAAAATAGGGCTGCATTTCATCCACAACCCTCGAATCAACCGGCGTTGTCGCTGAATAATCCAAATATACCTTGTCCATCTTTCACCTATCATAACAGTGCAGCTTAACAAAATAGGCATATTTATTCAAGCTGCCACACACCAATAAAAGAGATTTTGAACTAACTAATACCGAACAGTTTCATCGCCTTCTTGGTTGTGTCATGTTCAACCTCAGCCAGGCTGATACCTTTTATCTCCGCAATTCGCTTCGCCACCTCCACTACATAAGCTGGCTCATTACGCTTTCCCCGATAAGGCTCGGGCGCTAAATACGGCGCATCGGTTTCTATCATCATAGAACTAGTCGGAATTCTCCGTATTGCCTCAATTGTATCGCTTGATTTCTTAAAAGTGATATTTCCTGTTACTGAGATGTAAAACCCTAAATCCAGAACCTTTTGGGCATAGTCGTAATCACCTGAAAAACAGTGCATCACTCCCCGCAAGGCTCCACTGTAGCTTTTCAAAATTGCCAATACGTCTGCATCGGCTTCCCGACTATGCACAATCACCGGTAGCTGCGTTTCCAACGCTAAGTCCAACATTTGCTCAAAACAGAATATCTGCTCCTCTCGTGAAGGATAGTGGGCAAACTGCGAAGAGCGCTTTAAGTAATAGTAATCCAATCCAATCTCGCCTATCGCCACTACTTTCTCATGGGCCGCTAGCTTTAATAATGAGGATCGGGTCTCAATACTCAAATCAAGAGAACAGTGAGGATGGATTCCAACTGTTGCATAAACCTCCGGATATCGCCTGGCTAATTCCAGTGATCGCCTCGAAGTTTCCTCATCTATGCCAACATTTATCATACGATCAACTTTAGCATCTCTGGCTCGTCCAATTACCGCCGAAACCTCGGTTTTAAATTCAGGAAAGTTTAGATGGCAGTGAGTATCAATAAACATATAAATATTACATTACTTATTCCAAAAACTGACATATAAAATACTTAGCACAATTACCGCTACCGCCGCCATATCCCGCTTATACAATTTCTCGTTGAAATAAACGTAGCTGAAAGCATAAACAATAAACGGTCCCATTAGCAGAATCATCGTGGTCTCAATGACTCCCAGATTCTGAAAACCATAGTATTTCAAGACCATCTGCAACACTCCAAAAATGGCCGAAATAATTATCAAAGCAAACGCTTCTTTAGCCATCGAAAGAATCTTTGGCTTATACATCAGCAAAAACACAATGGCTAGTACCGCTGTGCGGACAAAGTAGAGCGAAACCGGCGTGAAAACCAGGAGCAATTCTTTAATCAAAATTGATTCAAAAGACAACAATATCATCGCCCATAAGGTCTTTTTGGCAATACGACTGATTTTCACGTGATGATGACGAAATCGGGAAGCAATCAATGCCGCCGAAGCAACCATACCCGCCACAAAAACCGACAGATCACGCTCGGCCGGCAAAAATATGCCTGCTAGCATAATTGTGGCCAACGGTGAAAATAACATAATCAATTCAAATTCCGCCAGATTTTCCTTCTGGATGCCCTGATAATAGAGAACATTCCACGACACTGCCACCACAATC
>JAKJEK010000101.1 GCA_022705465.1 Patescibacteria group bacterium
CCCTCAATCAAACCAGCAACCTTATTTTTATCCTCAATCAATAGTGGTTCCGGACGACCTTCTATCAAACCAGCCACCTTATTCTTGTCTTCTATCAACAGTGGTTCCGGTCGGCCTTCGATCAAACCAGCCACCTTATTCTTATCCTCGATCAACAGCGGCTCCGACTTCCCTGGTAACAATCTTATCTCACCACCATCAGTCCGACTTGCTTCTTTGGCTTTTCTGGCTAGCACACCCTTATAAAACTCACGAAGCAATGACCTTAAATTGTCCCTCTTTCGCTTAGCTTCATCAAAAGCTATTCTTGCCCGCTCGGTCTCTTTTTTAATCTTGTCGGTTTGAACACTCCACTCACGCAATTCTTCCCATCGCTTCTCTTTCTCGCGCATCACATTCTCTAATCGTTCTATCTCTCCATAGATCTCTTCAAACCCTTCCATGCGCCGCAATTCTTTAAGACGTTCATTCAGCCGATCGTGCTCATGCTCAACCTGCGCTCGCTCTTCCTGCTTTTGGGCAAATGCCGCAGTATCGACAAAAGCGCCCTTCTCCATTGCCTCGAGTTCTTTGTCGAATTCTCTTAGCCGGCGTGCCTTCTCTTCTAGCTCCCCCTTTAACCCCTCGCGATTTCGGAAAGCATCAGCCATCTCCTGAACAAAATCGGCAAATTCCTTATTAGAAAAATCTGTTGGCTCTTTTGATTTCGCTTCTGCAGGTGATGGGATGGTAACCTTTTCATCTTCTACTTCATGCTCCTTAGGTTCGTCGGAGCCATCCTTCTTCTGCCCCTCTCCCTGCCGCTTCTGTGAACCTGATAATCTTTCTCTTATTGCCCGGCCAAATCTATCAACAATCCCCTGCCGCTTGGGCGGTTCTTCTTCTGGCTGACCTGGTTTCCATAACTCAGCACCATCCGGTGCCGGTGTTGAACTCTCT
Organism: Patescibacteria group bacterium; assembly: GCA_022705465.1. Classification (GTDB taxonomy): domain Bacteria; phylum Patescibacteriota; class UBA1384; order XYA2-FULL-43-10; family 1-14-0-10-43-13; genus JAKJEK01. Next base: position 940 of record JAKJEK010000101.1, read on the forward strand.
CCCCTCACCTCTCCTCCTTTAACCGCTAAAGTTAGTTAGAGCACCCTCGTTTCACTTATGTTTCAAACTATCAATACCACCAAACACTGCCAAGAAATATTAGCAGTACCAACTAATTTATTTCATTGTCCTCTTTTAGTTTATAACCTGTCAAGTTACAAAATATTGATTACAAAACGCCCTCAAGGCGCTCGTTAATCCAAGTCGCAATCTTCTTAACCGCTACACGCTCTTGCTTCATAGTATCACGATCTCGCACGGTTACCGTTTCGTCTTCCAACGTTTGGAAATCCACTGTTATACACCATGGTGTGCCGATCTCGTCTTGGCGTCGATAGCGACGGCCAACCGAACCAGACTCATCGTAAAAAACCATTATGCCGCTCCGACGCAACTCATCAACCATACTTCTAGCAACATCTGGTAATCCCTCTTTTTTCACTAGGGGAAACACTGCCGCCTTAATCGGAGCCAGTTTGGGATGTAATCGAAGCGTTACCTCGCCAGCCGCCCGGCCATCACTACCATTAGACTCATCGTATGCATCAACCAGAAAAGCCAACATTGCCCTGTCGATTCCCATCGATGGCTCAACCACATATGGCACATATTTCGCGCGGCTTTCATCATCGTAATACTTCAATTCCTGTCCGGAATATTGTTCATGTTGTTTAAGATCATAATCAGTACGCTGAGCAATTCCAGCCAATTCTGATACTCCGAACGGAAAACGATATTCAATGTCCGAAGTACCGGTTGAGTAATGCGAAAGCTCACTTTTCTCGTGCTCTCTGATCAACAGGTTCTCTTTCTTCATCCCCAAGTCCAGATAGAAACTTTTAACTTTCTCGATCCAATACTCATACCACTTGCTTGACTCCTTATCGTCAGGCTTTATGAAGTATTCGATCTCTGCCTGCTCAAATTCCCGCGTCCGAAAAATAAAGTTACCTGGCGTTATTTCGTTTCTAAATGCTTTACCGATCTGAGCAATCCCAAAAGGAATCTTGACCCGCGTTGACTGCAGCACATTTTCAAAATTGGTAAAAATCCCCTGGGCAGTTTCAGGCCGCAGATAAGCCACTGAAGCAGTATCTTCCGTCACTCCAATGAATGTTTTAAACATTAGATTAAAATCCTTAGCCTCAGTAAATTCATGCTCGCCACCAGCCGGACACACAATCATTGCTTTTTGTTCGGTCGTTAATTCACTACCAGCCATGCCTTTCACTTCTTCAACATGATCGGCCCTAAAACGCTGATGGCACTTCTTGCACTCTACTAGCGGATCTGAAAAAGATTTAAGATGTCCCGACGCCTCCCATACCCTAGGATTTTGGATAATAGCTGAATCCAAACCAACTATGTCGTCTCTCTTGGTTACAAACTCCCGCCACCACACGTCTTTGATGTTTTTCTTCATCTGTGATCCAAGCGGTCCATAATCAAAAGAATTCGCCAATCCGCCATAAAGTTCAGACGCCGGATAAACGAAGCCCCGACGTTTAGCTAACGAAACAATCTTTTCCATGAGATCATTATTATTCATGTCATCCCTAATTGCTATTTTTCCTAAAATTATAGTACCAGATTTAGCTTCAAACTTAAACCCTCGTTATTAATGCTCAACCCCCCTCATAAACCGCTCGCTTCGAATATCGCTTTCTAGAATATGCTTAATATACAACGACAAAACACCCTCGATCTCCCGCTCCAACTCTAATGCCACCTTAAGGCGTATTATAGTTGAATACTCCTCTCTTTCTATTAATCTGAGCAACTTAACAAGGTTAACCGTCACCGGCTGGCCGTGATAGTTAACTTTTTGACACTCTGGACAAATTAGTCCGCCCTCATTTCCATCCCAATAATTTTCATCCGGCCCAATGACCCTCTTGCAATGCAAGCATTCACTCAAATCAGGCCAAAATCCGCCCAGTTTTAGCAGCCTAACTTCAAATGCCCTTACTACCAACGCCTTATTACTATTATCAAGTGCATCTAGCGCACCAGCCAACAATTCAAATGCTCCCACCGATCGTTGCCGCTCTGTTTCGAACTTATCGATTAATTCCCCCATATAAAACGCCTTGGCCATCTTTTCCAAATCCGTGTGAACGGTTGGAAAATCCCTTACGATTTGAGCTCCGGTTACTGTAAAGAAGTTTCGGCCTTCATATAGCTGCAACTCGACCAGCATAAACGGTTCAAGACTTCCAGCCATCTTGGCCGCAATCTTCCTCACACCTCTGGCAATCGCCTTCACTTTGCCGAACCGCTCGGTGAAAATCGTCAAAATCCTGTCCGCTTCCGCGAAGTTCTGCCGCTTAATAATTATTCCTAAAGTCTTGTTATTCATTACACACTAAAGTATACCAAAACACGAAAAGGCGCATTACTGCGCCCTTAATACCCCCCTATCATACACTATCTCAAACCAAACCCACCTTCGCCACCAATTCAAGCAATATCTTCGGATTAGCATCTTTATGTAATATTTCATACACTAGCTCAACAATCGGTACTTCCATACCATACTTCTGGCTAAGTTGATAAACCGATTTTGTTGTCTCAGGTCCTTCTGCCACCATCTGCATTCCTGCTAGTATTTCATTCAATTTCTTACCTTTTCCAATCCGTTCACCAACATAACGATTACGTCCATGTGGA
>JAKJEK010000102.1 GCA_022705465.1 Patescibacteria group bacterium
CCCCGCCGGTTCCGCCATGTGGATAAGGTGTTTGGTTTGGTCCGGTGGCGGTATCTACCCCCTGGGATCCATCCCAGTCTTCACGGACGGTATCGGGGATGTCGTCGTTATCCTGGGAAGCGTTTTGGCCCGTTCTAGTTTGTCCTCTACCCATTTCCATATGCGGTCCAAAGTGAATATCGCCTCTTGCTGGAACTCCGCCGTCGCTGTTTTCGTTTGTATCAGGATCTAAATCTAAATTTTGATCTTTATCTGTCATGATGGTTGTCTCCAAATAGGATTCATTCTTATTATATACCTGATTGGGAAGGAGTAGCGGGATAGTAAAGCGATAGAATCTGTTGAGCTGATGCGGTAAAGGCGGGGATTGGGCGGAAAATATTGGTAGTTGCAGGCTTTAGCTTTTTTCGATAAATCTGCTGTGATATAATTGCCGCGTTGTGTAAATAATATGGAGGGTAGGTCCATGGATGTAGCAATGATCCAAAAGAGAATTCAGCAGCTTGAACTCTTAGAAAATGAGAATCGAGCATGCAAAGAGATGCTTCAATCAGAGTTGGAGAATGATCCAAACTATATGGAAGCATACGAAGAAGCTAAAGCATCTGCTCAGAAGAAAAAGAGGCTAAAAGATGAGATACTTGGCAGGGGCCCTAACCAGAAATTGTTGTTGGAGATTAAGGAGAACTTAGAGGAGATTGCAACCCTGAAAGAGATACTCTCGGCCGAGTTGGTGCAGGTTTATACTGAAAGTAATAGCGATGAAATCGAGGATGCTGATGGTGAGTCCAGGAAATTTAAAGTTCAAGTCAAGTTGTTGCCGAAGAGGGGTAAATATCAAGGTAGGAACTCCTATGGGCAGTATGACAAAGATGATATGATCTCAACCGAGGATGTGGTTGCTGGTATTTAGTACTCTGTTCGGGTTTAAGTCCGTCGAACGGTTCGGGAAATGCCCTATTATCACATAACGCTGGTATGCGGCGATAAATTTTGTTGTTACGTGGAGTCGATCTCTGTCTTGTTGCGGGAATTTACATCGAGCGAGTAAATCAGGGCAGCCAATAGACTGCCGATGATTGGTCCTAACCAATAGATCCAGTGGTTTTCCCAGGCACCAGTTATAAGTGATGGTCCAAATGCTAAAGCCGGATTCATAGCTGCTCCGGTCAGCGCTCTGGCCCAGAGCATATTAGCAATAATGATCAGCCCAACAGAGACACCTTTAATTCCAGGGTAGCCTGATGCATTGTTTGTGTTAAGATAAGTAAAGACCAGGGCGAACGTTAAGATTAATTCGACTAGCAGGCCTACGTCAGGTGCGACACTAATGCCGAGAGTCGGCACAATTGTTTCGGCGTTACAGCTTTCTCCAAAAATTTGTCTTAACAGTAGCACTCCAATAATAGCGCCGAGAATTTGAACAAAGATATATAAGATTGCTCTAACGATAAGCAGCTGATTTGTGGCAAGAAGAGCGAGGGTGATTGCTAGGTTAATGACAGCACCAGATGTGCGTACGATGGCATAAATCAGGGCAGAGAAAGCAAAACCATGGGCTAGCGCAACGCCGATAGACGTGGCACCAACCAAAATGCTTCCAAGTCCAATGATGGTGAAGAGGAAAGAGGCAAGGAATTCTGCAATGTATGGTGCAATGCCGGCCTTCATATGGCAATTGAGAAGTGTATTTAATGATTTGGTGTTGGTGTTTTGCGGCACCAAGCAGTTTATTATATCAAGTAGTGCAAGTTAGATTAATGACATATCTTGGAAAACAGCGTGGTTTTCGGTAGAGTTCGAGTGATGCGCCACCGGGGTAATTCCAAAATTAAACGGCAACACCACATGATCGACGAGCTCGACGGTTTTATGCGTGAGATTGAAAAATGGGAGGAAATCACCGCAATAAACCCCGGAGAGATTAAGACGTGCAGGCATAACGATCGACTAAAAGTGACGATCCAGTACAAAACTGACTATGGAGTTAAATGTCTGGCTCGCTCGCACGGTGCTGTGCAAGAGTTCTATATTGTTTCTTCCGATCCCCAAAGGTGTATTGATCGCTTATCGCAATATATTTTGGATGCAATGTACTAAATTATATGTAAGGGACAAGATTTAGTTGATATATTCTCTCAGGGATCGACAAAGCAACGATTTTGGTTTACGCTGAGAAGGGAGGTACGTTTACATGAGATCAAGAGAAATTCATTTAGGTAAGATATTGGGGATTGAGATAACCCTGGATTATTCCTGGTTTTGGATCTTCGCTCTGATTACAATATCTTTTTCGACAAGATTGTTGCCTTCGCTTGATCCGAATCGTTCAAACACAGTGTATGCATTATTGGGAGTGATAGGTTCGCTCCTTTTTTTCTTCTCGGTGATCGTCCACGAAATAAGTCATACGCTGGTGGCAAGGGCAAACAATCTGCCAATTAAGAAAATCACTTTGTTCTTGTTTGGCGGGGCCGCAAATTTAACTCAAGAGCCGCCTTCGGCGAAGTCTGAATTTGCCATGGCTGCCGCCGGCCCCATTACCAGTTTTGTAATCGGTTTGTTACTCATTGGAGCATCGCAGATTGGAACGACAAGTCTATTTGGTTCGCTGATTCAGGTGATTGGGTTTATAAATGTAGCATTAGCGGTATTTAATTTACTTCCAGGGTTTCCTCTTGACGGCGGTAGAATGCTTCGAGCAGTGTTTTGGTGGTACACAAAAGACCTGGTGAGAGCAACGAAGTGGGCAGCGGTCGGAGGAAAAGTCGTGGCGGGCGGATTAGCGTTGTTGGGAATATTTGAAACTTTCACTGTGAGTTTACTTGGTGGTGCCTGGTTGATTTTGATTGGTTTCTTCTTGTACCAAACGGCAGCGTCAAGTTACCGGCAAACAATATTTTTCCTGATGTTGGAAGCAGTAACAGTACGAGAAATAATGGTGAAGGATGAGGTCAATGTGGATGCTGGCGCAAGGGTTGGCGAGGTGATTGATATTATTCGTTCGAGAAGGGTTGATTACTTTGTGGCCAGAGAGGCTGGTCGGCCGGTTGGCTTGCTGGTAAAACAGGAAGTAGGACAAATTCCAGAGAGCGAATGGAACAAGCTGGTACGTGATTATGTGTGGCCATTTGATCAGTTACCGACAGTAACACCAGACGAACGAGCGGCTGACGCACTGCAGAAAATCAGCGAGGAAGACTATCAGGCTTTGCCTGTGTTTGAAGACGATGAATTCATTGGGCTGGTGAGCATTGAGGATATGAATAACTATGTGGTATCCAAATTGGCCCGACGCGGAGGAAGACGTACCGGCATTTGATAGGTTATCAGCCCCGCCAATCTTTTGGTGGTTGATTTAGTTACAGTATTTTGCAAGAATGCTAGTAATGTCTGCTTTGCGGGTACATAGGAACTAAATGGTTTGTTAATTAATAAGTGAGGGGTTATGAAGCAAGACGTTTTGCCTCCATACAAAACGAATGTTTTGCCGGAGCCTCCCGTTTTTCGAAAAATGGTGGGGCCGAGTTTGATTCTATTAGGTCTGGGTT
>JAKJEK010000103.1 GCA_022705465.1 Patescibacteria group bacterium
ATCAGACATTGTTAGGTGTGGGAGGTGAAAAGATTCCTGAGCTATATTTTGAAACCGCTGCCTTTTTGATTACCTTCGTGCTACTGGGTAAATGGCTTGAAGCCCGTGCCAAAGGTCGCACCTCGGATGCTATTAAAAAGCTGATGGGCCTTGCCCCGAAAACGGCGCGTGTCATTCGTGGCGGCACGGCTCAAGATATCCCAATTGATGAAGTGGTGGCTGGCGACACCATTCTGGTTCGACCTCGTGAGAAAATTCCGGTGGATGGTAAACTCACCAAAGGCTCTTCGGCTGTTGATGAGTCGATGGTTACTGGCGAGAGCCTGCCGGTAGAAAAAAATATTGGCGATACTGTTGTTGGCGCGACCATAAATAAAACCGGTAGCTTCGAGTTTACTGCCATACGCGTTGGTTCGGAGACCACTTTGGCCCAAATTATTCGTCTGATCGAAGAGGCACAGGGTTCAAAAGCCCCTATTCAGGCATTTGCCGATCGAATTTCCGCCTGGTTTGTTCCAGCCGTGATTGGAATTGCTATCCTGACTTTTCTAGTATGGTATTTCGCCCTTAGCGCACCGCTCTCTTTTGCCCTGATGGCCTTTACTGCGGTCATTGTTATTGCCTGTCCTTGTGCCCTTGGCCTGGCAACACCAACGGCAATTATGGTTGGCACCGGCAAAGGCGCTGAGCACGGTATTCTGATTAAGGGCGGCGAACCGTTGGAGAAAGCCTGCAAGATCAACGCTATCGTTTTTGATAAAACCGGTACCCTAACTCACGGCAAACCAGACGTCACCGATATTATTGGGCTTGGCATCGACGAGGACGAGGTTCTCGCCATTGCTGCTTCGCTCGAAAAGTCTTCGGAGCATCCGCTCGCTGAGGCGATTTACAAATATGCCGAAGAGGAATCAATTGAGCTGGAAGAGGTTCACAAGTTCCAGGCTGTGCCCGGTCATGGCGTTCAGGGTATGATTGATGAGAGAATCTATTATCTTGGTAACCGCAAGCTTATTTCAGATATCGCCGGTCATCCGTTGGACAAGATCAATCGCAAACTCCAGCGCCTAGAAGATCAGGGAAAAACTGCTATGCTTTTGGCTGACTCCCACCAGATACTGGGCATCGTTGCCGTCGCCGATACAGTTAAAGAAACGTCTCGAGAAGCGATTGCCAAACTTCAATCCCAGGGAACTGCCGTGTATATGATTACCGGTGATAATGAGCGTACGGCTCATGCCATTGCTAAGCAGGTCGGTATTTCCAACGTCTTAGCTGAGGTCCTGCCTGAAGATAAAGCCTCTGAAGTTAAAAAGCTCCAGGATCAGGGTTACACGGTTGCTATGGTTGGCGATGGTATTAATGATGCTCCGGCACTAGCGCAGGCAGATCTTGGTATTGCTATGGGTTCCGGTACCGACGTTGCGATGGAGACTGGTGGCATTGTTATCATTAAAAACGACCTGCTCGATGTCGTCACCGCTATTGCCCTTTCCAAAGAAACGATGAGCAAGATTAAACAGAACATGTTCTTTGCTCTCTTTTACAACGTGATGGGCATTCCGATTGCTGCCCGCATCTTAATTGGAGTTGGTCTTGTTCTCAAGCCGGAACTGGCTGGACTGGCTATGGCCTTGAGTTCAATCTCTGTGGTTGCTAACTCGCTCCTTCTTCGCAAATTTGCTCCCGGCCGACGCAATTACCTATCTATCGTCGCTCCGATTGTCATGATCATTGCCTTCTCCCTGATGTTCTTCCAGTTCGCCCGGATCAGCGTGCAGATGTAATACCCGGCACACTCGCTTGCATTGCTTGTGGCAGGTATGGCTTCGATGCAAAAACAGGCTGCAATTTTACATGGCGCCTGTTTTTTGTATAATAAACCCAGCAAATCATAACGCCCAAGGAGTTCTATGGAAAATGATGACAGCATATTATTAATTGGTGATAAATTTCCTGATTACGAATTACAGACTACTCTTGGCAAAATAAGACTATCAGAGTCATACTCTGGTCGATGGTGGATATTGCTTGCTCATCCTGGCGCTTTTACGCCCATCTCAACTACTGAGTTGATTGCTTTGCAAAACAAAATCGTTGAGTTTAAGCGGATTGGTTGTGAAATTGTTGGGTTATCGAGTGACCAGATATTCTCCCACATTAAGTGGAAAGAGTGGATTGCGGAGAAGTTGACGGTCAAAGTTGAGATTCCTCTGGTTGCAGATGAGGATGGAAAACTGGCGCGTCGTCTCAATATGATTCATTCGCGGGCGACCTTGCCAGTTCGCTCTGTTGTCATTGTCGATCCTAAAGGCATTATTCGCTTGATCATGCACTATCCTGACGAAATTGGCCGCAGCACTGGGGAATTATGGCGTGCGGTACGCGCCTTACAGGTTGCTACCGATCAAGAGGCTTATATGCCAGCCGATTGGCCAAAAAACGAGGTTATTGGCAATAGCATTGTCCTGCCGCCAGCCACCGACGAGAGATCTGCTCAGCGTAGAATTAAGCAGGATCGTTGCTATGATTGGTGGTTTTGTTATCGTGACTGCAAAGAGCGATAGTGCCTTGACATTGTAGGCAATTATCGGATAAGATAAACACAATCATGAATAATGCGAAAGTCAACAACTTCTTTTTCGGTTTTTATTTCTTTACTGACTAGCCGGTCGGTTGACTTTAGAATACGCCAAACTAACGCCACTAAAGCAACTGACCTCACGGTCAGTTTTTATTAATATGTCTTTCCAACTTGTGGGGGAATCGGTATTAGTTTAATCATAAATTGTTATTCGACCTTTGCGTTCTGAAAAACGTAGAGGTCGGGCAACAAAGCCCGAATAACCGACCGTGCTGTCAAAACGTGATGGAAGGGACGAGTATGAGCAAGCTACCTCAGTACCTGAATGAAAGCGGCTTGCCGCAAACCGAGGCGGACGTCATTCGGACCCTTGGACGCCCAAATGTTAAGTCGGTTCGAAACTTCTGTCTCGGGCCGGCTACCAGCAACATCCCTCAGGCGTGTCGGCGATGGCTTGAGCGCGCCGCCTTGGAAGGAAAGGCTGAGATCATCCTCTGTGATTCGCCGGAGGAATCGCTGGAAAGGGCGAGTCAGGTTTATGAACCTGGCGTTGTCCCGTTGTTCTGGACCTGCGCCGTCTTTGTACGGGAAAACCGGTTGTTCTTCGAGAACCCTGACACCTTCATGTTCTTCGTTACGGAGCATATGAAGCTCGACTCGATGCAACTGGCAGCCCGCCCGGAACGTTTTACCCAAGATGAGCAAGCCGGAATCAGAGAGCTAGTTGCTCCGTCACATATCCGGATTGCCAGCCATCCTTCACCAGCACCGCTCGTGCAAGGACTGGCAAACAACAGTTTTGAGTGCGACATCATCTTTGCTAACAGCAACGGCCATGCGGCCGAGATGTGTTCGCGCGGTGTGGCGGAGCTCTGTATCACTACCGAGTCCGCTGCGAGACAGTGCGGCTTGCGGACGATCCATGTCTTTGGCAGTCCGCTGATGGTTTTCTTTGGCGGATTA
>JAKJEK010000104.1 GCA_022705465.1 Patescibacteria group bacterium
GTAATAGCAATAACAGGCGATGTTACATCGCCCTTAGCTGAAATTGCTGATAGTGTTTTAATCTCAGTTGCTCAGGAATTGAAGGCCGAAGCCATTAACTCTCGAATTGCACAATATTCAGTAATCTACGCAATCTATGTGAATTTGGCCCTGAAACATTTGGAAAGATCGATTGAAAATGAAAGGATAATCTGGGAAGCGGTAACAGCAACTGAGGGTTTATGAGAAGATTATTTAAGCGGAAAAGAGAGGGGCGTGCTCGTCATCGCGAGGAGCGCAGCGACGCGGCGATCTGCTTTTTTATCGAATCAACAAAACGAAAAGCAGATTCCACAAGGGACGCTTCGCAGTGCCGCGCCCCTTCCAGGGGTATTCAAGGATATGTCAGATTGCCAGCGGGGCTCGCGCTGACGGGCGGGCTGCGGCGCGCTGGTTTGGAGAGCGATGAGAACGGAAGACCAGGAATAGCAAAGGACCTGACAACGAATGGCGTCTTAATGAACGCAAACCGGCCTACTACGCGACCTAAAATAGTGTATTATTATAATTATGGAGGGTACCTGATGCATGGGAGATAATGGGCGCTTTTCTTTTAGGGGAATAATAAATATTCGCTTCATCCGAGTCTCACTGGTAGCTCTTCTTTTTGTCTTCTTCACCGGTATTATAGGAAGTTTACTGTTCAAATCTTATAATAATTCCCTGACCGTAGGATCCTTGGTGCTGTTCTTTATCATATTAATTATCATTATTATTATGATAACCAGGTCGTTCTACAAATCACCAAGAGTCAGGCAAAAAATGGCGCTTATTAAAGACCGCCAAACAAATGACGCCTTGATTAGAGCGACTCAGACCGATGTCAATAAGTGTACGGTTCGTCGAAGGAAAATTTCAAACGATGAGATTTCCAGTATAAAGATCCGGCAGAACAAGAACAAGATATTGTTAGAGACTTTACGAGAAAAGCGTGTTAACCTTGCTCGTGATTATCGACTCCGTATAGATTTAGAACTTAGTAAAATCCAACATGCATTTGTTGAAAGTGGTCTAAAAAATATTAGGATTTCCGATTCGAAAATTCCAGGCTTCGGACCTGGATTGAAAGCCCGATTGAATTCAACAGGTCTGTTTTCGGCGTTCGATATAAACCCAAAATCGATCCAAAAAATCCCAGGTGTCGGAGAAGTCAAAGCGAATCAATTAATAATCTGGAGAAATTCCGAAGAGAACCGTCTAAATTCCTTAAAACCCAAACAACTACCAAAAGAACTTCAGGACCAAATAAATCAATTCTTTTCTCAGCAACGCATCCAACTCGACCAGGAAGAAGTACTTGAGAACAAAAACTGTCAAATTGATATTGAGCAGATAAAGGAAACTGCTCTACTCCAACACCGGCATAATGATGAGGATGAGCAACTACTTTTCACTAAATTGCATGATTTGCTTGTGCAAAAATCAGACCTTGAACAGAAACATGGTCAGTTTGCTGACGTCACGTTTAAAAACCATTTACGATTGGTTCTCAACGAATTGGTGCCATCCGCAATGAATCTTGCACTAAAAGCTGCTCTAGTCGGAGGGGCCTTAATAACTGTACTTATGGGTCAAATGGTCGTTTCTTTCAACACATCCAAGGCGGTTATTATCGACTTAATTCCAACAGCTACACTAACATTCACTCCTACTCATACCTATACATCTACTTTTACGCCGACCCGAACAAACACACCTACCAGAACAAACACACCTACCAGAACAGCAACACCTACAAGCACAAATACGCCAACTAACACCCGGACACCCACTGTTTCGCCAACCGTGACAAACACATTAACCCCAACTTTGACCCTTCAAACGATTACGAATGGTTCCTGTATTCCATCAGATACAAAACGTGAAGTTGGGGTTGTAAAACGTGTAATAGATGGTGACACTATTGTTGTTGAAATTGGAGGAGTCGAATATAAGGTGCGCTATATCGGTATGGACGCAGCGGAATCCTGGGATGTAGTAGGTCAGGCGTCAACAGAACAAAACAAAAAACTTGTGTTGAACAAAACTGTCCTTCTGGTCAAGGACAAATCTGAAACAGATCGTTATGATAGATTGCTGCGGTATGTAATCGTTGGCAATATATTTGTCAATGAATATTTGACCAGGCTTGGCTTGGCCGAAGCGGCCTCTTATCCGCCTGACACCGCCTGTGATATTCAATTTAATTCCTCACAAGAATTTGCCCTTAGGAATCAAGTGGGTGTGTGGGCGCAATTCAAGATTACTCCGAATTCACGCTCAGGCGGCTGGATAACCAGCTGTAATTGCTCAATTGATTATGATTGTGCCGATTTTTCCTCGCAAGCAGCAGCCCAAGCTTGTTTTAATCAATGTGGAGGTTCGCGATATTATAACTGGTCTGGCCTCGATAGGGACCGTGATGGAAAAGCTTGTGAATCATTGCCATAAAAAATGTTAACAAACACTTTGAGGTTGTTTATTTCTCAATTGAATTTTTACTTTGAGACCTGAAAATAATCACCTTGGTTTTGTTTGGGGATACTTAAAAGCTAAAACTAGTTACCTTGCATCCTCGCTTCGGTTAACCCAAGTTTACTCTTCCAATAATCGAAAACCATCGTAGCCAAAGAAAAAGCTGAGATTCTGGCGGTGTCCTCGCCAGCAATTTTGTACTAAATACAAATAATGAACGCTCCATCTATAAGAGCCAATGGGGGATGCCCCCTTTGGGAAATAATTGGTGAACCAACCTGGAGTGACAAACGCTTTGCTCACAGTATCATGAAAAACACGGGGTTTGAAGTGCTTGGCGCCTGCCGCAAAATCTGACGTTGCCTTGAGAAACCACGTGGAATTTCTAAGTTCATTTCGCTTTACTTTATTTTCTTCTACTGAGAAATACCAATCCAACATAGATTCAGCCGTGAAAAAAAGTAAAATGCAAGATAAGCATCAAAAGGATTAACTTTCATTTGTTCTATATCGTGACGCATTTTTTGAAGTAAACCATCCGGAGTCTGTTATTCAAAAAAACCCTCGATCATGGCAGTTTCCTGATTAATTGAAAAACGTTAATCGCTGTGGTTTCCTATCCCCCCAGCAGGTCCATCTGCCCGCCGGAGCCGCCTTTTTCCCGGCGGGCGCGGCGGAAGGTCTGGTTGACTTGCTGGGTGGGCGGCACATGACTCACGTGCGAGAAAAGAACTTTATGACCGATAAAACTATATAAATCAAAGTAATCGTTTTCTTGCTCCACCTCGCCTGCTCCCTCACGTCCTACCGTCATTATACCCTCCTCTGCTCCGGTTTGACATTCGCCTCCAATCTCTGTAAACTGGATTCTTCCAGCCATTTACAAAGGAGTAAACCATGGCATTCAGCGTTAAAACTCAAAGGGTAAGGAATATTTTCTCCACATGAAGAAAGTGGTCCGCGCCAGCGGCAAAGCGACCGAGCTGTACTACTTCTCCACTGACCTGCGCAAAGCCGAAGCTGTCGAAGCTGTCCCGGCCGGCAAAATCG
>JAKJEK010000105.1 GCA_022705465.1 Patescibacteria group bacterium
GATTATCGGTTTTTAGAAAAAAGCGGGTGATGGGATTTGAACCCACGAATGTTAGCTTGGGAAGCTAATGCCTTACCGCTTGGCAACACCCGCAATTAAGTTATTATTTTATCTCAAATAATAAAATTTTGAAGGGTAAGGAATGCCATGAAATCCAAAATAAAAGAAACTGAACAGTTCATCCGGGGGAGACGTAACTCATTCCAATATGCTTTCGCAGGTTTTATTTATGTGCTGAAAACACAAAAGAATGCCTGGCTGCATTTTGCTTCGACAGTTGTTGTTATCGCTATTTCGTTTTGGCTGGGAATCGGAAGAGTTGAGTGGATGGCTATTCTGCTGGTAATCGGTTTGGTTTGGATGGCTGAATTTTTGAACACCGCGCTGGAGATCGTTGTCGACCTGGCTAGTCCGGAAAATCACCCCCTTGCAAAAGCAGGGAAAGATGTCGGTGCGGCATCTGTATTGATTGCCGCAATCCTGGCAGTGATCATCGGAGGCATAGTGCTGTTACAGCCTTTACTGGATAAGATAGGCTGGTTAGTTGAATAAGCTTTGAATAAGCTTTTTGTTTGAAAACAAGAATAAAGGCTTGTATACTATGGCAAAGAAAACGGAGGAATAAAGCAAGATGATCGAAGAACCAATCAATGTAACAGACGCAGCTTTCCAAAAGACTGTCATCGAAAATACTTTACCAGTAATTGTTGATTTCTGGGCTCCCTGGTGCGGACCTTGCAGGATGGTCGGTCCAATCCTGGAGAAAATAGCTCGTGAAAATGCCGGAAAACTGATCGTGGCTAAAGTAAATACCGATGAAAATCAGGAATGGGCAGGCAAATATGGTGTGCAAGGTATTCCTACCATACTGATGCTCAAGGACGGGAAGATTGTACACCGCCAGGTCGGCGCTTCCCCCGAACCAATGTTGAAGGAAACTGTCAAGGAATTTTTGGAAGTCTGTGAAACTGAGTAGTTAAACGGAATTAGACAAAAAAGAGGTTGGCAAAAATCCAACCTCTTTTTTGTTACGCTGCCCTACGGCAAGTTGAAAAACCTTGCCAGAGCTTTCTTTTGGTCTTCATGGACGATTGCCAACACCTCATCAGCAGTCTGTAAGATTGGATCTGATTTAAGGGAAAGCAAGTTCCCATCCCGTATAACTGTCACAACATTGCATTGATCCGGGAGGTTCAATTCGGAAAGATGTTTTCCATCTGCCAAGGCGTTCGGAGCAATTTTTTCTTCCACCAGCCTGATTTTTCCTTTCCGCAAGACGTGCATGGTCATCATATCGCCCATAGACATTTCTTCAGCGATTAAGTCCGCAAGTAAATCAGCCTGATTAATGGCAACATCCACTCCCATATCTTTTGTAAAGAGCCAGGCATTTTTAGGATGATTTACACGGGCGATAATCCGCGGGATCATAAATTCATACCGGGCGAGTGTGGTAACAACCAGGTTAGTTTCATCGCTGCCGGTAACAGCGGCAACCACGTTAGCTTTACGTATTCCTGCAGTTTCCAGCACATCCGGGTCCGTACCGCTGCCAAAATACAAGTTTTCCACTGGAATATCAAGCAAAATTCGCTCTTTTTCCTCTTCTCTCAATTCGACAAGACGAACATCGTGCTTCTCACGCAAAAGCAACTCCGCGAGATAAGTACCAACTTTTCCACCACCAATGATTAAAACTCTCATTTTTCACCGATCCTTTACCGACTGGAGAGATGGTTGACTTTATTACGCGCTGAAGATGTCACTGACAGGTGGAGGATGTCTCCATTCTGAAAGACCAGTGCATCATTAGGCAAGCTGGTCCTGCCATTTCGTGTCAGGGCAACGAGCTTTATTTCGCCAGGGATTTCAATATCCTTAAGTGTCTTTGCGGCAAGAGTCTGACCTGCTTCCACGTCCACCAGGCTCACTTGACCCGCGCCAAGACTGCGTTCAGTATTGAGATTTGGATAGACCAGGATACTAGTCAGCCGCTCTATACCAAGCGTCACGGGCGATATGGTCTGTATCCCCAAACGTCGATAAATCTTTGCTTTCCGTGGTTCATATACACGTGCGGCTACGAAGGGAACCTTAAAAAAGGACCGTGCCATTCGAGCTGCTACGATGTTGGCTTCGTCTGAAGCAGTGACAGCAGCAAGAGCGTCTGCCTTTTCAATCCCTGCTTTTGAAAGGACTTTCTGATCAAAGCCAATTCCTTCAACCGTTCTTCCCTTGAAGGTTGACCCCAAGGCATCGAAGGCGGACTTGTTTTTGTCAATTATGGTGACGTCAACACCTTGCATGCTCAGGTTTTTCGCCAGACCAGCCCCGACACGACCGCATCCAACAATGATAATTTTCATATAGACTCTCCTTTCCGAGTCAGTCTTTCTCGAATGGAATTTTGTCTGTTTCTGATTGCCTTAAACAACGAGTCTACCAGAGGCAGAGCTGGAATCCAAACAATTAAGACCAGCCAATACCTGGGATCAAAAGAGGTGGTCCCGATGAAGCGTTGCATGAATGGTAAGTAGACAATTGCCAGCGCCAGGATGATCTCAGAGATAACGCCAAACCAAATAAATCGGTTATTGAACAAAGGTACCTTAAATATTGACCGATGTGTTGCTCTTTGAGTAAACAGGTTGCCAATCTGAGTCACCACAACACCGCTGAATGCCATTGCGGTAGCCGCAAGGTAAATTGACCCTGAATCAGGCAAATCTATCCAAAGTCCTTTGTAACCGTTGGTCCAATAAAAAAAGTAAAAAGCCAGCATCGCGACAAGGCTTTCAACCGGTCCAAGGATAAGATAAGCCCGGGCTAAAAGCTCACCAGTGATCAGATGATCACTCAATTTCCGGGGTGGGACATCCATCACACCTTCTTCGGGAGGTTCTGCGCCCAGACCCAAGGCAGGCACCATGTCGGTCCCAAGATCAACAGCTAGCACGTGCATGACCGGCAGAGCAATCGGTATTCGTCCGGCAGAAAGAGCAAAGAACATGAAGGGGATCGCTTCAGGCGCATTACTCGTGAATATGTATGTCGTAAAGCGTTTTATGTTTTCGTAAACAGCCCGACCCTCCTCAATTGCGCTGACTATAGATTGGAAATTATCATCTGTCAGGATCATATCCGCTGCTTCTTTGGCAACATCCGAACCACTAATGCCCATTGCCACGCCGATGTTTGCTTTCTTTAGGGCTGGTGCATCGTTCACTCCATCGCCGGTCACCGCCACAACTTGCCCCAATGATTGCAGCGCGGAAACAACACGTAGTTTATGTTCAGGCGCCACACGCGCAAAAATGACTTCTCCGCTTACTGCCTCTTCCAGAGCCTTTTCGTCCATAGTCTCCAGTTCGACACCTGTCACAACCCGCACATGATCACTCTGTATGATACCGATGTTGCGGGCAATCGTTTCCGCAGTCAAACCATAATCCCCGGTAATCATAATGATCCGGATTCCAGCTTTATGG
>JAKJEK010000106.1 GCA_022705465.1 Patescibacteria group bacterium
GTTGACCTTTTTTGGCAGCGTCAGGATTGCCAGCGGCAGTGATGTAGAGAATACCAGAGTAGAGCAGGTAGAAGAAGGCTAAGATACCGGCGATAGTAAGGACCCAACCGATGACCAGGGTGACTAAGTCGGTGAATGAATCAAGGTTGGTGTGTGTATTGCGTACACCAACTACACCTGAAAGATCCCCGCCGCTGACTGCAAGAACTCGATCGATCATATTTTCCTCCTTAAGCTTATATAATACAATCCAGCAATGTTTGGATTGCTGTTGTGCGATTCAAACATAGGCCAATGTTCGAATATCGAAATTATTATAGATGGTAATGTGTGGTTTGTAAAATACGCAATTATATCTTACGTGATTTATTTGCCGGATACCGATTAGATGTGAGATTGCTGATTGGTTGTTAACGTTCGACTTCACCTTTAACGATGGTCATGATAATTCTGGCCATTACAATAACGGCGATTCCGGCAACGGTCCAGATGATGGTTTTTTTGGCAGTTTCGGCTTTGGCCTCATCACCATATGAGGTGACATAAAGGAATGAGGCGTACATAAGCATGATGAAGGCAAAAATACCGGCGAAATTCAGAATCCAGGTGATAGCCCGTTCGACGGAGCTATGCAAATTATTCAGACTTAAATCGCTGGTTGGATCAAAGTTAAACAAATCCTTGACTTTTGGTAGGGCGTAAGCTTTTTTAACAATGCCTTTCATGGTTGCTCCGGTTAGATTATGTCGTTAAGGAAATTGACTACGGCTTTAAGGATGACATAAGACAGAATGGCCAGAATGACGCCAAAGACTGAGTAGATAATTGATTTACGGGCTTTCATGGTTTTGGCTTGGTCGCCATTAGAGGTGATATAGAGAATGCCGCCGGCCACAATGCCGAAGAAACCCATAACGCCGATAACTTGAGAGAAGATGCGGATAATCTTTTCAATAATGCCGGCATCGGCGCCGGTACCACCACCGGGCCACCAGCCGCCACCAACATCGTTGGAGGTGATAGGGGTTATTTTTTTGGGTCTGGCAGGCGGATCGGATGGAGATGGGGAGGGAGTAGGTGCAGCATCATTTTTAATATTAACTTCGGTAAAAGCAATGGCCATCAGGTTGTCGCCAGGAATACTTGGATCCGTCTCGTAAACCTTTATTTTGATGACGTGGGTGCCATTGACGGTTCCACCGGCGCCGGCAGTAGTTTGCCAAGACATGGTTTTGCTTGAATTGTCGTTTATAATTGCAGTTTCACCTTTTTTACTATATGTCATATTGTCGGGTGTTTTACCGGATTCTTTGACTTCAACACTTATCCATAGTTCAACTTTGAAATAACCGCTCATTGCTCCGTTGTCGCGGTATTGAGTTGAAAAATTGATCATTTGTCCGGCATCAACTGTGCCACTTGCACCAAGGGGGTTAACGGAGGCGATACAACCCGATCCTCCACCGCATAAAGTTTCCGGAGTTCCGCCAGACCTTACTTGTACGAATACCTCGTCTTTTGAATTATCAATGTAGGCTCCGTTTTCAAAAATCTTTACCGAGTAACTGTACTGCCCTGGGCTCGATGGCGCGACAACCTGTTTATAAAATCCCTGGCTGGCAATGTACGGCTTTAAAGGAATGGCTGTGCCAGAAACGGATGCCTCGCCGGGCACACTGACTGTGACGGAGATTGGTTGGCCACTTGAGTCGTAAAGCGTTACGGTAAAGCGAGGATTGTCCTGTGTGCCGAGATCAACACCGACATATGAGAAGCTAACACGAAGCTTGGTCTCTTCGCCGGGACCAACAGCTGGAGGATCAGCGCTGATATCAGCGCTGATTGAATATGTTTGCGCTGTAATTGTTGGCACGAAAGCCATTATTGGAGTGAGTGCGCAGATGATTACAAGTAGATTGCGAAAATGCTTGATGGTTTGGCTAAGTATAAGTTTGGGTTGGTGTATTTTATTAATCATTTGGCTTTAAGGAACGTTATAAGTTGGGGCTTCGACGACAGAGAGGATAACCCTAATTAATAATAAGATGGTGAAACCGACGATAGCGCCGATCATTAACTCTTTGGCTTCGCCGGTCGCACTTGGGTTGCCCTGCGAGCCAATATACTTAAATCCAGCGTAAATAATCATAAGAATGGCGAGGGTAAAGCCGAAGTTGATAGCAAAGCCGTAGATGGTATTAATGTACTCCTGGAGGGTGAAAGAAGTTTTTCCATTGATTTCGACGCCAACATTGAAGGAGGAGTTGTTGTCAAAACTACCCAAAGCATATGCCCGGTCGAAAGGGGAATAATAAGAAAACTTCATCTTACCACTCTGTTCTGGTTAATAGTTTGGTGATGTTGATGGAAGCTAAGTCTAGGGCTGATTTTGGATCTTGAGAACCACGGTTTACCAGATAGATGGCGTATCGGAATTGGTTATCAAACTCGATCGGGAAACGGCCTTTAACCAGGGATTTTGCCTTGACTAGGGATAGTTTTTCCGGGTCGCCGGCAACACGTTCTTCCATTGTAACCTTGAGTTCCTCGGCAGCATGGGAAGTGTAAGTACGATTAGCGGCGTTAAGGACATCGGCATGATCGTTGGCTATGATATTAAGTAGTTTCCAGGCCATGACCGGATTGCGGGAAATGTTTGGGACCCCGAAGGCGGTAAAGCGGGCATAGTCAACAATCGAATCGTTATCCTGGCCAACTTGCGGCACGAATGTTTTACGGTATTGGAAGGGAAGATTGGGATATTTTTGGAGTAGGTAATTTTGGATGTTGCTGTAGCCAAAGATCATGGCTACTTTTCCGTTGGCGAAAGCATCAACTTCGTTGCCAAGTGCATCATTCCAGCTATAGTTGGGGGATGATTGATTGGCAAAGGAGGTATAGAGTTCCAGGGCTCGTTTGCCGGAATAGTCTTCCTGACCAACGGCTGTCTGGCGGGGGAGGTTAAAGGTGGCGAGTTTCATATCATCGGATATAATACTGGTTTCATTTTGCATCATTAGGAGGTAAAGAATGTCCGCCGAGTGGGCGATTTTTTCAGTTCCCATCGCAACACCGGCAGTTTCGACGTTGCCTCCGTTTTTGGTGGTTAGAAGTTTCACAGTTTCCGTAAATTCTGTCCAGGTTTTTGGTGGTTCTGATAGTAGGCGATGCGCTTTCTCAATAACTTCTTTGTTTTCTTCTTCTCTGCCTTCATAGGCTTTATTAACTCTCTCAGTCGCAGCCTCAAACAATTTAGGATTATAATAGACCATCAGGGGTTCGGCTGATGGAGATAGGGCATAGACCTGATCATTGATAACGATGGATTGCTGGACAGCCGGGATGTATTTATTAACGTCAAATTCAGCAAGAATTCCTGGTACAAGCGGTTGAAGTTTTGCTTGGTGACGATAAACCCAGTCGTTGGGCATAGCCCAAACATCCGGGCCTTCACCAGAGAGGATGGAGTTGAGGG
>JAKJEK010000006.1 GCA_022705465.1 Patescibacteria group bacterium
TGAGACGCGCAAATCAACTGTTTGACCATTAAGATTTTTAACCGAAAATCGTCCGTCTTGCGGCTGGTTTGATAGATCCATTCTTAATTTAGCCAGATACTTTATACGTGCCACCAGCTGATGGTGCTGCCCCAGCGGCAGTTTCACCACATCTTGCAAGATTCCGTCGACGCGATATCTGATCAAGAAATCGTTCTCCCCGGGCTCGAGGTGAATATCGGATGCTTTGGTCTTAACTGCTCCTGCCACCACCACGTCAAGCAGCTTTGTCACACTGACTTTTTTCGCCGCCTCACCCGCTGACCTGACATCATTAATCTCAGACTCAAATGCATCCTCGCGCTCCTTAACCTCAGCCTGAACCTTGGCTTGTGCCTCGTGTTTTACCTTTTCGTAACCGGCAATTCCGTACAAAAAGCTGGTCTGGGAAATCATCGAGATCGCAAACTCCACTCCAATCGTTTTGCCGTGCTGTTCAATAAACTTTAGAACGCTTTCGTTTGTTGGATGAACCACACCCAGCTTAATTGTGTGCCCCATTTTTAAATAAGGAATAATCTGGTATTTAACAGCCAACTCTTCAGGCACAATATCAAGAATGTCTTTAGTAAACGGATAACCCGCAAGGTTCATATAGGGCAATTTAAGCTTTGCTGCCGCCTCTTGCGTGTGACGTTCCTCTTGCTCACGGCTCAAATGATAGGCTGTCTTAGTTAGATCTGCCATCTTTCAAACCTTCCCGTCCATTAAAATGATTAGTTCGATCACCTAACAGTCGTGTACTATTACTACACATTAACGGATTTACGTTGATAAATCCACTCATATCCAGCAACACTAACTGGCGTGTCATTTCGTCAAAAAAGCAACCGAAACCTCTGGCGGTAGGAGTGGGATTCGAACCCACGTTCCGCATAAAGCGGAAACCGGTTTTCGAGACCGGCACATTCAACCACTCTGTCATCCTACCGTAGCTGCTACTATAGCATAACTGTTGCGTGTATTTCTACCATCTCACCAGAACTTCATCGCCGGTTTTAACTTTGTTTGTTTTGACCCACCCGGCATTCACCTCAAGAACCATGTCTACCGGTGCCGGAGCTGTGTACATGGGTATATAGCTGGACTCTGGCACGGCTGCCCGCTCCAGCACTCCAACTACCCGACCTCGCTCTATCCAAATAATATCAATTGGAAATTTCATTCCCTGCATGGTGAAGGTTGGTGTTGAGGAGGTCGTGTAGGTAAACAACATACCCTCATTCTGCGGCATCGAATCCACTCCGCTTAAACCCTTTGCTTTCTCATCTGGCGATGTGGCTAGTTTTACAGTCAATTTTTTGCCATTAATTATCACCCCGGCATGCTGGCCATCAGCACTAGTCGAACCAAAACCGCTTTTTAATCTATTAATGAACCAGTACCCGCCGAATACAGAAGCAATCAGTGCCCCAATTAGTAATATCATTTTTATTTTATGATACATGCCCCGCCTGCACCATTAATAATAACTTCATTATTACACTGGTTTAATCACCACGCACCGGTTAAAACCCTCGTTTATACTTTCGCTCTTTACTCCGTGTACTGAGTTCACAAACTGGTGCACGAATCGTCGCTCAAAAGCATTCATAGGCGGTAATTTTTCCTCTTTTTGAGTATGTACCACCCGCGAAATCGCTTTTTCTACCTGATGTTTAATCCGGTCCAGCCAACGCTGGCGATATCCGTTTATATCCAATACGAGCAGCCTGCCGGTTTCTGGTAATTTCTTATCAACTAATAGCCGCAATATATTTTGTAAAGACCAAAGACCCTCGCCCTCTGTGCCAATCAGCAATCCCGGACTGGACATCTCGATATCCACCAGCACTGCTTCGTCTCGCTTTCTAACCAAAACCTTAGCTTCGCAATCAAGCAAAGACAGTACTTTCTCAGTTTCTCGTTTGATTGTAAGTAGCTCGTTTTCCATCCGCGCGCTCCGCTCGATTAGCTCTTCTTGCGAATACTAACAGTAACACCAGTGCGTTTCTCCTCTTTTTCCATCCGCTTCTCCATCACCTTCTCCAGGTATCCCCTTTTTGGTGAATCGGATGTTGGTGTTGAAACTGGCAACTCCTTTTTGTTTGTTGCCCTTGCTGCCAAAAACTCTGCTGCTTCTTTTTTGATAATTTTATTAAAGTAAAGCTGTTGAACTACGCCGAATACGGTTGATACTACCCAGTATAGCGCCAATGCTGCCGGAAACATTCTGGCAATAAAAATCGTGGCAACCGGAAAGATATAATTCATCTGTTTCATCATCATTTGGGCTTGATCTTCCATTGCCCCGCTTGTTTGCGGCATCGCCTTCATGGTTAACATCGATAGCACAAATTGGCTTGCTCCCGCTAGAATTGGCAAAACCCACATCTCCGGTGTCGACAGATCTAGTCCCAGGAAAAAGTGACTCATTGTTTCCGGGCGAGGAGTAATCGCATAAAGCAAATCATAACTGGAACCATTAATACTGTGGCGAAACACGCTATATAACGCAAACATGATCGGAATCTGGATTAACAATGGCAAACACGAACCAAATTGTGATACACCCTCACGTTTATATAAAGCAAACAACTGCCGGCTTTGTTCTGCGTGATCCTTATACTTTTTTTGAATCTCTAGAATCTGTGGCCTTAGCGCCTGTAACTTAGCCTGGGCTTTTGCTGCTTTAAGCGAGCTTGGCAAGAGCGCCAACCGCACTACAATAGTTAGTAGAATAATTGCCCAACCAATTGAGTGACTTGGTGTAAGCCACGCAAAAAGTATTAATAAATTATATAGCGGTTGGTATAACAAAACCTCAATTAAATGCGACATAAATAACCAACTTTCCTTTCTTTGAATATACTAAACCGGATCTTCTCCGCCCTTACTCCATGGATTGCAGCGCATCACCCGCCAGATTGCTTTTACTCCTCCCCATACCGCACCGTATTTAATAATTGCCTGCTTACCGTACTCTGAACAATGAGGAGTAAATTTACAATACCCGCCAGGGTACTTCGCACGAAACCAACCCGTATCAGGAGATAAAGTGCGCTGATACAGTTCAATTAGTTTTATCAAAATCGTACGTACAATCATCTTTTTTGACTATTCTAGAATTCCCGTCTTGGTTAACCCCGAAATAAACTGGGTACTCACTGCTTCCTGCTCGTAAGGGTATTCAAAATCTCTCTTAACAATCACAACAACATCATAACCCGGTTTTATACGCGGTAACAATTCCCGGCTAATCCTGCGCAATTTGCGTTTAATATCATTACGCCGGGTTGCCTTTTTAATCACCTTACTGCTAATAATGTACCCGAAACGAACAGGAGAACTCGACTCTTTCCCGCTCGTGGTTATTCCACCTCTCAAACGTGCCGGTATTTTTGCAACACGAAAAACAAGGTTATTGCTATATACCGGTTTCGAATGGCGAAACACCCAATTAAATGCGTGTTCGCTTTTCAGTCTGTTTTCACTTTTTAGCATAATAAACGAGACCTATTGCAATAGTAACACAAGACTAAGCTTTGAGCCACCACTAATTTTTCTTTGAAGCTAATTCCCAGCCCGCATATGCGGTACGGCTATAATTTGGATAACAAAAATTGAGCTTTATCAGCTCAATTTGCCGCACCGTTTTTACACGACACGACTTAAGCAGAGAGGACTGCTCGTCCTTTTGCCCGTCTTCGTCTTAGCACGTTTCTACCAGCCAAAGAAGCCATGCGCTGGAGAAAACCGTGTCGTTTAGACCGTTTTCGATTGTGGGGTTGATATGTTCTTTTCATAACACGAGTAACATACTATATTCAACGCCGGATGTCAAACCAAATATAAGACAATTCCTGCCCTGCACCTGTAACTACCCAAACTCCATCATTCCAATCGCTAGTTCCTCTGTGATACAATACAAAATAGGTTTCTAAAATAAAAAAACTAAAGATCTCCAAAAACAAATAACTACCGGGTGTTTGCCGTTTCTATTTTTGTGTTCGCTTAAGCACTGCTAATGATCTGTGGGTTACCAATCATTGCATATCCAGTACTTGTTCTTGTCTTTTCATGCCTTGTATTACGCTGTATTGACTTTGCCTGTGGATAACTTGTTATATTTTCATTAAGTTAAATTGTCGAGGAACGAGGCCCATGAACATCGCTGACATCTGGCGAAACGCCTTGGGTGAATTAGAAGTCACCCTATCAAAAGCAAACTTCCAAACCTGGTTTAAAGATACCTTCCTGATTGACTTTAAAAAGGGATTTTTCACAATCGGGGTACCAAGTTTTTTCGCTGAGGACTGGTTGAAAAAGAAGTATCTCAAAGATATTCAACAAGCACTTCAAAACCAGACTGAGGAGAAAGTTCTCGGCATTAAATTTAAGATCGCCACCCCTCCAACCGGACACACAGCTATGCCTGTTAAAAATAAAGTTATCCACAAGCCTGTGGATAACCAACCATCAGAAAACACTGTTAAAACAACCCGGACTCAAACCCTTCCCACCAATAACACCAACTTAAACGATAACTATAAATTTTCCGATTTTATTGTCGGCGCTTCAAATCAGTTAGCCTATGCTGCCGCCCAGGCTGTTGCTAGCCAACCGGGCAATATGTATAACCCGCTCTTTATTTACGGCGACTCAGGTCTAGGTAAAACTCACCTAATGCAAGCTATCGGCCACGTTCTTCTCGAAAAAGATCCGGAAAAAAAAGTTCTCTACGTTTCAACTGAAACTTTCATTAATGAATTTATCAACGCCGTTGAATCCGGTTTCGGTCGAGCGAAAGACTTCAAGGACCGCTATCGCAACGTCGATTTACTTCTAATTGATGATATCCAATTCCTCTCCCGCAAAGAATCCACCCAGGAAGAATTCTTCCACACCTTCAACCACCTTCATCAAAATAAAAAACAGGTAGTCCTCACTGCCGACTGCCATCCTAAAGCAATTAAAGGGTTAGAAATTCGTCTTCAAACCCGCTTCGAAGGCGGCATGGTTACCGACATTAGCCAGCCCGATTTAGAAACCCGCGAAGCCATCCTTCGGCATAAAGCCAAAAAACAGCAAAAAGACGTTGATAACGAAGTCATTCATTACATTGCCCAAAATGTTCAATCCTCAGTTCGAGAACTTGAGGGCGCCCTCACTAAAATTATTGCAACCTGTGAACTCACCAATTCAGACCTCACTATCGAAAAAGTAGCCGAACTACTTCATGGATTCGTTGAAGAAAAACGGATGGTTATAACCCCCGAACTTATTATCCGCGAGGTTCATCGTTACTACCGCTTACCGGTTGAAGAACTATTAGGCCGAAAGCGAAACAAAGAAGTTGTTATCCCTCGGCAGATCACTATGTATCTTCTCCGCCACGAAGCTGGACTTTCCTATCCGGAAATTGGGCGGGAAATGAGTGGCAAAGATCACTCCACTGTTATTCATGGATGCAGCAAAATTGAAGCTGATCTAGTCAACAACAAAAAGGTTAGAGACGACATTGCCTCCATTAAGGATAAGATTTACGCCACCATTAAATAGTGCCTTGTTTATCAACACTGATGGGTTAGTAATATATACATATATATTTAGTAATAGTATTAATAAGCCCTGTGGATTATGGGGATAAATCAAATTAAGGTCTTTAACATTCAATATTCTGCCCCTATCCCATGCGGATAACCCTGGTGATTACCCGGGTATAACCTGTGGAGTATTCAGTATTTTCCGGGGATAACATTTTCACCACTTTAATGAACAAAATTTATCCCCCACTTATCCTCAGTTTATCCGCAGAAAAATCCTTATTTTTCCCACTTATCCACAACCAGTCAGACCACATAAAATTTAACTAATCCCTAACACGAAATATAATTTCACCACCGTCCGAAGTTATCAACAAAAGTTGATAACTCTGTGGATAACCCTTGTGATTAAGTCTGGGTTGGAATAAGGTGATAAGTAAATTGACATAAACACATGCGCTGAAGAAAGGAGCGAAATGAAAGCAACGATATTACAATCAAACTTTGCCAAGGGTTTAAATCAAGTATCAAGAGTTGTCGCCAGCCGGACCACTCTTCCTGTCTTGGGCAATATTCTAATTGTGGCTAAAAAGGGCAAAATCACCTTCTCTGCCACTGATTTGGAAGTTGGAATTACTACCCACGTCGCCGGTAAAGTTGAAGAAGATGGTGAAATCACCATACCTGCCCGCTTGCTATTGGATTTTATCTCCAATAATACTGATGAAACGATCGAATTGGTCTTAGTTGACACCAAAATTCACCTTAAGTCTGAGCACTACGAGGCGAATA
The DNA here is from genome assembly GCA_022705465.1 of Patescibacteria group bacterium. Taxonomy (GTDB): domain Bacteria; phylum Patescibacteriota; class UBA1384; order XYA2-FULL-43-10; family 1-14-0-10-43-13; genus JAKJEK01. Next base: position 6,357 of record JAKJEK010000006.1, read on the forward strand.
TCAGTGGTATTTCCGCTGAGGAATTTCCCACAATTCCCAATCCGCCGGAAGATGTTTTTTGTTCGCTCAAGCGCAGTGATTTCGTTGATGCTATCAAGAAGGTCGCCATTGCTCCGGCCAATGATGAAACCAGACCGGTTCTGGCCGGGATCTATTTCCATTTTAACGGTAAAGTATTGACGATGGCCGCTACTGACTCTTATCGTTTGGCTGAAAAAAAGGTTAATCTTGAATCCAGTATTCCAGAGAAGAAACTTATCGTCCCTTCGCGCACCATGACTGAAGTACTACGCCTTCTATCTGCTTTGGAGAATATTGAGGAAATTGCCTTATCATCAACTGAAAATCAGGTCTTTTTCCAGATTGGCGAGACACACCTTGTCTCCCGTGTTATCGAGGGAGCCTTCCCGAATTATTCCCAGATTATTCCGAGCGGTTATAAAGTTTTAGCCAAGGAAGATTACCGTGAGTTCCTGGCTGCGCTCAAGATGACCTCTCTTTTTGCTAAGGATGCTGCCAACAATATTAAAATCAAGACCACCGATCAGAACCTAATTATCTCCTCTGCCCACGCCCAAAGCGGTGACGCCACTTCCAAAGTATCTGCTGAAGTTTCCGGTAATGACATGGAAATTGCTTTTAATGCCAGGTATTTATTAGACGCATTACAGGCTGTTTCTTCAAAAGCGGTTACCCTAAAACTCAATGACAGTAGTTCGGCTGCCGTCCTCGAATTTGATCAAGATAAAAACTATCTCTATATCATCATGCCTTTAAAGATCGAAGGTTGATATATAACACTTCTATGTTGTCACGCCTTAGGCTGGAAAATTTTCGCAACCACCAGAATTTTGAGTTGTCTCTCTCTAATATGGTTGTATTGGTTGGGCCGAACGGCGTCGGTAAGAGCAATATCCTTGAGGCTATCGTTGTCCTGGCTTTTTGCCGTTCTTTCCGTGAAGAAACCAAGCAAAACCTCATCAATCACCAGGCGCAATTTGCTCGGGTTACCGGCGACGATCTTGAGGTGTTTATGGGCAAAGAACCTCAGTTCTGTATGAAAACTAAGGCCCGGGGTGTGGCAACCAAAGTTACTGATTTTGTCGGAATGTTGCCGGCCGTGGTCTTTTCGCCTGAAATGCTTGATATCATCACCGGTAGTCCGGCCCAACGCCGTCGGTTTTTAGACATTATGCTCTGCCAGGTTGATCGTGAGTATCTAGAGTCATTGGTTAATTACAATCGGATTAGAAAACGCCGCAACTCTCTACTCCATCGTCTTCGTGAATCGGGTGGCGACCCTAGTGAGTTGGATTACTGGGACAACGAATTAGCTAATCACGGATCTGTGATTCAGGCTAAACGGCGTGATGCCGTTGTCTTTTTCAACGACCTTTTAAGTACTACCTATCAACAAATTGCTGACAACCAAGACAGTTCTTTAAAGCTGACATATATCTCGAATTTTTCTAACCTGGGTGAGTCTCTGCGCAATCATCGCTCTCGCGAGATTGCTGCCGCTACTACCCTCTATGGCCCTCACCGTGATGATCTGGAATTTTATTTAAATAACCAAAATACTGCACACTTTGCCTCCAGGGGCGAAATGAAGTCGTCAATCATGGCCTTAAAGATGGCTGAATTACGGTATATTGAGAACAAAAGAAAGGACTTGCCAGGAATTCAGATCACTAAACCCCTGCTCTTGTTAGACGATGTTTTCTCGGAATTTGACCCTCTTCGCCGCTTGCACCTTAGTCGTTTAATTCATGACTATCAGACAATCGTCACCACTGCCGATCAAAACTTTGTTGAACCCGAAACCATGAAACATGCCCAGGTTGTTTCCATTGGCTAAGATTATCATTCGAGCGAGCGTAGCGAGTCAAGAACGACCTTCAAATCACTTTACTGTTCGAATTCTGAAGGGACACTATGAGCGCAATCGAAAACCCGCAACCACGCAATGTGGTTAGGATCATAATTCATATTTAAGAATCAAATTTATTAAACCATTGGCGTTATTAAACCTGGAGGGGTAAGCCATGAAGAAGTTAAGCGACTTTCTTAAGCCGACACTGGCTGGGAAAGGGCTCAAAAAGGGCGCAGAAGGCGCAGAGGTGTGTTTTTATGCCAAAGAATGGGGCAAAGATCTCTTGGATCCAATATCGTTCTCTCGGGGCATTTTAAAGGTTTCTGTCAGCTCATCCTCAGCCGCTCAGGCTTTGGTTATGGAAGAGGAGGAATTAATTAAAGTAATTAATACTAAAATTGGCCATCCGCTGGTTAAGTCCATCAAGGTTGTTAACTCCGGCAAGTCGTAATCTACTTAGCCCTCTTGAAAAAATAATTAAATTATGTTATAATATATAGTTCGGTGTTTAATCGCTAATCGTTAGCGATCTTCTGTGCTTCAGGAAAGGACGTGCAATGAGAACGCTGATCATCGTGCTGATCGTGTGTGTGTTCGCGGTTCCGGCGGGGGCGGTTGACAGTGCGATGGTCAACGCCACCGCAGGAGTGATTCAGAACGCCGCAACCCCCGGCTGGGAACGCATGTCTCAGCCATACGGAGTTCCTGCCAGCGAGATGCGCCACTTCGTGGCGCCGGTCATTCCGCCGACCTTCAAGCTGACCAAGCGTGAGGTTATGGCGGTCGTGGCCATCGGCGCCGAGGGCGCTTTCGCCGACGTGCCGGTTAGTCAGATTGCCATCTGGGTGCAGAAGGCGGCCATTCGCTACGTCGCTGCCGTCGGCCCTCAGCGCGGTCTGGCGGCCTACGAAGGCACTCCCTGCCCCGGTCAGCTGGTCTTGGAGATCACTGTCCGGGCAGTGGCTGGTGAGGAGCGCCACCACAACAGTTCGGTCGACGAAACCGACTACCGTCACACCAGTGACGAGCATCGGCGGACCGTTCAGGTGGTTTACCTCACTCTCCAGCCGGTCATCTACCGGCTGACGGCGACTGGCGGCAAAGAGATCGTTGCGGCTTCGGCTGCCCGCATCTCGGCCTCGGAGTCGGTGGAAAATGCGAGCTTCAGCGCCCGTACCTTCCGCATCGACTACCAGCGCTATTATGCTGGCCGCTGGTTGCAGCACCGCTCCAACAGCTTCGGCTTTGAGCGGGATGCCAACCTCGACCGCGAGGTGATGGTCGACTCCCTGAGCCAACGTTTGGCTCAGGAATCGGTCGTCTTAAGCCTCCAGGAGTTGGCGGTTGCCAACCAGCACCAGCAGTTCATCGAGCGTGCCACCGTTCCGGATGCCATCCGGGTAGTGGACGTCGATGGCGGCGAGGTCTGGTTGAACGCCGGGCACGAGAAGAAGCTCGTGCTCTGGCAGACGCTGATCGTCGCCCAGGAGATTCGGCGCGATCCTGAAAATCCCTCGCGGATAATTCGGGTCGTCGCCAAGGCGCGCCTCAAGATTGAGCGCTTCCGCCTTACTCCCGGCGGCGACCGGGTCGCGGTCTGCAGCGTAGTTCAGGGTTCGGTTGAGGCCGGTGATACGGTCTTTATTGATCCCTACGCAGAAGACCAATAACAACAAAGGTGGCACCCTGCGGTGCCACCTTTTCTTTTGGTAAAACCTTAAAACCCTATATGCGTCCAACCAATCGTTTGAGGATTCGACCAGATTCCCGATCTGGTTTCCCCTGATCCTCCACATACACCCTTGGTATCCGCTTCCATTCCATATCTTTTAAAGCATAAGTCGCTGCTGATTCTTGGTAGTAACGCTGCCACATCCTCCTGCCGCCCGGTCATAATTTGCGTTGGCATGAGCGGTGCCTTGGGATCGCTGAATCTCGGGCTATTCTGTATCTCCAGCATATCAATCAGCAATCGCCTTGCCTTATACTGTGCCGCCCGCTTAGAATTAACCTGCATTTCCTCGCTGCTCTTGCCATTCCACACCCCAAGTCCGGCGACATCTGTTACTGTTGGGGATGGCGGGGACTCAGCAACCGGATAATACCCGTCAGCTGAACACTTGTACTCAATCTTATAGTAACCAAACAGGTTCATCACAATAAACATACCGATGGCAATATATGCCGTTGCCGGATTGGCAAAGAAGGCTCCGCCATTAGTAAGGAGATATGTAACTCCAGCCTCGACTGCCAACCCAACCAAGATCATACCTGTGCCGGGCACCAACCCAAGCGCCTCTTCAGCTTGGGCAATCTGCTTACCAAATAGCTTACCGATTGCTGTAGTAATCAGGAATGAATAAAGACTAATTTGAGCCTTGGTTGAAGCATCAATTGCTGGCCCCGCTGCTTTAGTAGCACTACCAGCCGCTGCATCTGCAGTTGCGCTTCCACCGCTCTGTTGGATTGCTTCCTGCGCTCTTTGTGATGAATTACCCAAGGCTGTTTGAAAAGCATCTCTTGCCTCCGCTGCTTGCTGGTTAACACTAGCGAGATATCCCTGTCCAACAGGGCCGCTAAAGGCAGATCCACCGGCTGCAGCTGCCCCGTTAACGAAACTAGCCGCCTCAGACGCAGTTTTCCAAGCCTGGGCCAGATTATTTAAATTGCGCATCTCATTAGCGAACCGGATAGCTTTGTAAGCCCCCACCGCCAGATTAAAGGCTTGGAACGAGGTTCCTGGCGGCAGCCCTAGTTTTTTGTCTGCCCAGGCAAATATTTTGTTTTGGGCCCAATTCATTACTGCTGAACCAATTGTTTGAACTTGCTGTCCTGATCCGAGTGTATGGGTGTGGGTTAGTGAGTCGCCGTCAACGCCAAGTGAGAATCCCCAGTCTCCCGTTGCAATTCCGGTAAATATGCCTTCAATAAATTCCGGATTGAGGCTTACCCCAAACCAGTCACGCGAGTTTCTGGAAACATAATCGCGAAGCAATCCGTATCCTGGAGAGGCCATGAATTGGTCGAGTGTTAAGTTACCTTGAGCGAAAGCCGCCACCGTTAACACAGTGCCTAAAATTTCCGGCGGCACAGCATCAAAAGTAATTGGTCCAATACGTCCACGGAGTAAGCCGTTATGCAGATAGGCGGCCAATGCTAACTGTTTAGTTGCCGCGTCGCCCTTCAACATTGCTTGAGCAAACCCAGGGAAGATATTTTCATCCATCTTCCAGAGCATCGCGTCTAATAGGCGGTACTGCAGGGTTTCTCTAAATATCTTTCTCGACTGTTCTTTTGCGTCATCTTCACGTCTTCTTAAATCGTCACTCCTTGATCTGGCGCTGGCAGCGCTTTCTTCGCATTCCCAGGCGTAATCCTCCCACATCTCTGCTTCTTCCGGGGTGGCCGCAGTTTCTGCCATAAACCAGGCATTGTCAGCCTCGTTCTCCCAGTATGCTGGTGCGCCATGAACTTCTGTTCGGAAATCCGATAGAGTTTGCGGGTTCCAGTCAGCCGAGGTCGGGTCAACATGGTATTGCGCCTGGGTGGTTGAAGTGTTGGCTGCAACTAGATTCGTCCCGCTTCTCATCGGATTGCCGCCAGCCACATAATCTCCCGTTGTCATACACTGTAACGTCCCAACCGCATAACCATTGCTTCCCGTACAAACATTACCAAAGCTATATCCAATTCTGGGATCGGGAGCACTCCCACCGTTTTCCGGATGCATAAAGCCCCAGGTTGCGGCGTCAACTGCTGCCGCGTCGGCCCCTGGATGGCCGAACAATGAATATTTAATATCTTCGTAGGATATTCTCATGGCTGGCGGAATTGGTCTATCGCTACCGGTTCCGTCAATCACCACATAGACGTAATTTGCCGCCATGGCAACGCCAACCGCTTCCAGATAACGCAGGTCGCCGCCAAATACCATCTCTCTAACGTCGGCAACCGGCATGTTCACGCCAACGCGCTGGCCATCTATCTCAACATCACGAATGTAATTGGATATTTGTTCGGACATCACATCCATTGCCCAGTCAACTGTTGCATCGATTACTGTGCCGAGACCACTACCAGGCCGGGTTCCCATCACTGCATTACGCCGACTAGCTTTGCAATCACTGGTTCTTTGGTTACCGTTATGTATTTGTTCACTTAATGTTCCAAGGTTATTCCTGGCCTGTTCCCACCTTCCCTCCTGGTCATCTCTCCGCCTGGCAAAATCTGTATCTGATTCTCCCTCTCTTTGCGTCACTGCAGGTTCGTATAACACGGCCAGGTTGCTCTCGTATGCGCGGTTTAGTTCGACGTTCTCCCCGTTCGGGTAAACACTGGCGATACACTGGCGTTCTAATTCAGCTGATTGATCATTTCTGCGTTCAATCGCAGACGCAATCCGTTTATATAGGGCAGTAAATGACATGAGGGTATTCGGATCCCGGCGGAACCTGGCATCCAGTTTTTTCGCCGCTTGTTCACCTAGAATCAGATGGGCATCCTCGGGATTGCTTAAAATCCGGTGAATTGTCCCCTGCTCGAGTCCAGCCTTATCATCCAGGTTTAACGAGAAGAGTTTGCTCACGTTCTGATAAACATAAGCCCAGTTATGATACATATCATCCGTACAATGGCCGTTCATATCAAACCTTGAACATGTTGTGACCCGGTTAAACTCCGTTAGTAAATTAGTAGCTGCCTCAGCCTTGTCATCGGATAAACCAAAGAGTTCAAACAGCTCCTGAAGGGCCTTGCGTGTTACCATTTTTGTGCCAATTTCGATCGTATAGCTATTCGGAGTCTTGTTACCCACCATCAGGTTATAAGAGGAATCAGTTGGTAGATTAAACATGCCATCCATCATTGTCAGAAAAGTGTTAAACTCCTTAATCTCTCGGAAAAACTGTTTATCCAGATCAGAGGCGTCCCCGCCTGGAGGCATCGAGAACCGAGGGTAATCTTGCATAAGCCGGAGCGTTTGTTGGACTAGCTCGACATCCAGGTCGTGTACAGCAGCATTGGCCTCATCGGTCATAATCGGGGTGGTGGTGACATAGTCACGAATTCTGGCAAGGTGATATCTGGTATCAAATGAGGCCGGATTATAATGGTAGTTCGGTCCCATAATAGCTTGAATTCTGGTTTTTCCACTTCCCACTGAATCCAGCAAGATTGAGTTCGTGTTAGATATTACTGATTTTGCTACTGGAATCTTAAACGCCAGCACGAAATTGATTGGCTTGATTTGCATCATCAACTGCTCTATCGATTCGCCGTAAAACGTTCCCCTGGGTAATCTTAACGATTCTTCGACCTTGGCTTGGCCGATATTTTGTATTAGGTTACCTGAAGTTTCGATTGCTTGTAGCCCAAACAGATCGCCAAATATTGACATACCAGCTTGCGAAAGGGCACATGATCTGGTAGCCTCGCTTCTCGCATTCCAAATCAGGAATGAAGTACCCTTAGGCAAACCTAGCTCCCGGTCTATAAAGGTTGCACCAATTGGGAAAAGAGAATGAAAATCGCCATTTAATATTTCAAATAGATTCTCAGGTCCAAACATTGTTGGGTCGATGTTGATGCCAGAAAGTCCGAACAGTCTCCAGCTGGCAATCTTGGTTGCTTCGACTTTTCCAATAGCCTTTTTATAATGCTCTAATGGTTTGTTTACGCTGCGGCGGGAGAAGAGACTTGATAACAACTCGAGACTAACTAGGGCAGGATGAATGTCTTCACCGGCTTGCTCCAGACCCTCCATATCGGCGGCTGATAACGTGCGCCACTCTTGCTCAGTAAAGATATTGTTGGTTTGGGCGTCGGCAAACCGGCGTATTCGATTAGCGACCAGCTCCGGATTATCAAAATCACCATGTAGCAACGGACCATATGCTTTGCTAAGTGACTGTGCGATCATCTCAATTGCGTTAATCCTATCTTCCGCGTGTTCGTTTGCGTAACGCTGAGCCTCATTTAAGCTCTTAAAAGTATGTCTGCCTCGCTTGTCATAGTAGCTATATGTGTTTGGCTCAAGCGAGGTTCGATTAACCATAAACCTGCCCTTACCATTGGCAGCCCCCGGCTCAATTAGTTCGAATGTAATTGGACATGCCCCATTTATACCTTCCGGTGCGACAGCGTATGGGTTGGTGCTATTGTAATCAGAAGTTAGGCCGAGTGCTTGTAGATCAGCCATACTGAGTTCGTGATTTAATAACTGAATATACTGGCCTAAAGCCTCTTTCGAGATTTTTAAACCGGCATTCAGTTTATTTTTGTCGTCGTTGGTGATATCAAATTCGCCGCTTGCTCCTGGCACAGACATTCCATCAGTTAAGAATTGTCTGGTCGAGCCTAGTGGTATATCGAGCTTATTATCAAGCGCTCTGGCCTTCTCATTTGCGCCGGCCGCCCAGGCAACCGTACTGCCCGATCTCAAACCGTCAACGTTGCCGGGAATTCCCATTTTAGTTAACAGAATGCGCCCTGCGTCTGCGGCATTTCTAGCGTAGTTGCGGGCAACCATATTCTCAAACAAGTCGTCGAGGTCAATATCCCCAAACGTCTTTCCGCCGCGTCGGGCCAGTTCATCTTTTCGTTCATCCTTCCATAGCATCTCCGTGCCTTGCACAATCTGGTTAAAGATGGCGGGATTGTCTTTTTTCGCTTTTGATAACGCCCCTGGTAATTCAGCCGGCCTGATGTTTGTTATATATGCCAGTGCATAAAAGGAAAAATATACCCCTAGATAGTCTTTATATCTATCCTGGTCATTGGCCATTGTTAGTGTTCGGCGTACTGCCTCGTAGTCCTGGGAGAATTTTGGCATTTTGCTTTCCAGCACCTTGCCTTGGAAATAAAACGACGGCATACCTAATTCCATTTCAATCTTGGCTTGGCCGATCGATATGTAAAAAGCGTCGAGTCCGATAATCCCCCGTCTTTCTACATTCTCAACGTAGTAAACCAGGGAATTAGCTGGTAGCCCAACCTCCGATTCCACAATACCTGCGCCCACCATGTAGAAGAATGTCGCTACATCGATCTTGCCGGTGAGAAGTTCGAAAATTAATCTAGGACTAATTCTTTTCTTGTTTGACTCTCCGTTTGCTGGGCTTCCGGCTGTATTTGCATCACCCCAGGAATTAACCCTGATTTGACTAATAGTTAACGTATCGGTTGATGGTATTGCCCTTCCGGCTAAAATTTCCGACACAACGCGAATGAGCTCGTTTACATCAACAATCGTTCGATTGATTTTATCTACCCCTTCGCGCGCCTCACGCTTTTTCTGCTCCAAAAGAACCTTTAGTTGGTTAACTTCGCCTGCCACTTCACGGGCCACATCAACAATTTCAGTCGGTGTGGCGATTATTCTTTCGTAACCGCCCAATATATCGGCGATGGTATC
>JAKJEK010000007.1 GCA_022705465.1 Patescibacteria group bacterium
CACTGCAGACCGTTCACGGCAGCTTGCCGGCAAACCTGCCGGCACTGATCGAAGGACGCTCCGTGATGCATACGAAGCTCCTGGGGGGCGGCGGAACAAAGACCCGTTCGCTCATCTAGCCTGAATCAGCATGGGAGGGGCTTCGACCCCTCCCATTTCTATATGAAAGAGGAGGTAAGAGCGATGAACCCAGATCTCCTGGTAACGATCTGGCCAAGCTTTCCGCACTTTGATCAGTTTGCTGACGATCGACGGCTGGCGGGAATCCGACTCAACAGCGCCATGATTTCCAACCCGGAGCTTGAACAGGAGCTAGAACTTCTACGCAAGCGCAAACCTGTCGTACCCCTATACTTCGACGTCAAGGGACGACAGCTCAGGGTAGACGAGGTACACTTCAACAAAGATTACCTCGACGTCACCTTGAACCACCCGATCACGCTGAATCGCCCGGCCCATGGCCAGGTGGTCCTGTTCAAAGCAGCAGCCGATTTCGCCCGCCTCGACCGGATCGAGGAGGACGGACGACGGCTGGTCTTCATCGACGGTCCGGAGTACATGGTCGAGCCCGGAGAGTCGATCCATATTCGGCAAGCTGGTCTCCAAGTCAGAGGTCAGCTCTTCACCGACGCAGAACTGGCCAAGATTGACAAGGTTAGGAAGTGGGGTTTCAAGCGCTACTTTCTCTCCTACGTCGAGAGCCAGCGCGACGTGGACCAATTCCTGGAACTGGTGGGGCGGGACGCCGAAGTGTGGTTGAAGATCGAAAACAAAAACGGTCTCAATTACGTTGCCAGGGGGTTCCGGAAACAACCCAATCTGGTGCTGGTGGCGGCTCGAGGCGATCTCTACGTGGAGGTCGACAAGCCGCACGATATCCTGCCGGCGATGAAACTGATCATCGAAAAGGATCCGCAAGCCTGTGTCGGCTCGCGTATGCTGCTGTCGGTGGTTCAGGAGCCGGTGCCATCGTGCGCCGACTTTCACAAGCTGGCCTGGCTCTATGACGTCGGCTACCGGCGAATGATGCTGTGTGATGAGCTGTGCCTGAAGGGCGATCTGCTAACCACAGCGGTCAACGCCTTCGATAGCTTCCGCAACACTTACGCCGCAAAGTCCGCCAGTAGTCAGGCTGCCTCCACCCGACAGCAAAGAAATCTATTGCAACAAGTTCTGAATCTGGACTTCGGAGGTCAGACTAATACATAGCCCAACAATGCCCCCTGCAACCGCAAGGGGCATTTTCTTATCGCCAACCCAGAAGCTAGCCGCGCGTGATGGCAAATCAATATTTTCTGTGGCAAATTATTGACTATATAGGCCTGTCCTGATATCATCGCGGAAACCCACGAAGGGAGCAACGACGATGCCTGAGAACATCGAATCGAAACAGAGTGACGCTCATGGTTTACTTTGGCCGATCATAGCCGAAGTGACCCTGCGGGCACTTGCCTGGTTTGACCTATGGGATCCGGGCTTCAAAGCAACAGCCTTTAACGCCACCACTTGGGAGGGCTACAAGGAGATCAAGAAGATCATACCCCTACTCTCCGGATCCGATCGTGAGATTGCGGAACGTTTTCTCGATACCTGCAGTAAGGCAAAGAGGGCCGACCCTCAGCTCAACGAGGCCTTTTCCGACGAAGCGGCCATTGCTTTCGAGCAGATGGTATCTGATCTGGAGCTGGCTAATCCAGCCCGACGAATGACTTTGCCACGGGATAAAGCACAGGTTGCTTCTCCGGTGGTAATACAGGGCATTCGTGCGGCGATGCAGAAGCTACTGGCGGAGAGTCAAGCAAGCGGCCTAACCGCCAGCGAGACAATGGCCAGACCAGGCGTCACTGTCCTTTAACCCCGCCATCGCAGCTGCGATGGATACCGCCAGCCACCGCCGGCGGTATTTTTATTTCAAAAACAATAGTCGCCCTAGATTATTACCCTAATGTGAAACAATACATTGAAGGATGTCGATAAGTTTGTGGTATAATAATTAACAGTTAATAATTAGGAGGTAGGATGAAGAACTCTCGTTTTATACTATTATTGTTGGCACTATTGCTGGTTCCGACAATCTCGACTGCTGCGCCGAAGCAAACTGCGGCCCAGTCTGCTAATGGTCGTACTGCCGAAAAAACCACGGAAACAACGACTGCTCCCGACCAGGCCGTTTCTTCTGATAATGCAACAACAAGCGCCGCTACTGATGAGCCCGAGATGAAAATCCAGATCCAGAAAGCAAACGACACAAATGCAGAAGTGGCCGATAGTGAGGAACTCAAACAGAAAATTCGCACAGCTAAGCCCCAGTACAATCCACGCAGCGAGAAAGCCCGAACTCGAATGAGCGAGGTTGCAGCGGCAGTCGAGGGACTCGTGCGGAGCGCCGAGCGAATTAACAACCCGGGGATCGGCGAGCAAGTCAGGGTAATCGCCCGACAACATTCAGAAGCCCAGGATAAGGCCAGTGAGTCCTTAGATAAGGCAGAGAAGAGAAGCCGTGCCGCCAAATTTGTTATCGGCGCCAATTTTAAGGAATTAAAAGAGGCAAAAAAAGCGTTGACTCAAAATCGTAATCAAATAAAAGAACTGCAGGGCTTAATGGACCAGCTTGAAAGCGAAGAAGAAAAGTTGGAAATTGCCACGCAGATAATTGCCCTGCAAAACCAGAATCTAGAGCTTAAAGATCAAATAAGCGAGTCATCTTCCGGCTTCAGCCTGTTTGGCTGGGTCGGCAAGTGGTTGAATAAATTCTAATTTTTGAAGCGATTCTTCATTGAAGATGCAATCAAAAAGAGCTGCTAGCTAGCAGCTCTTTTTGATGTTCTAAATTATTTCGAATGCACAAAAACTCAATGGTTGACATTGTGTCATATTTATGGTAATATTTTGCAGGAGTTCCCGGAAAGGAAGGTGTCTGCATGATCGCGAAGATTTGGCTGAGAGGACGGATTAAGAGCCTCTTCTACACCATTCCCATCGCGCTGCTTGTGCTGTTTGTCATCTGGTTTTTCGGCGGCGTGATCGCCGGATTACCGATCGATCCGATCAAAGTACTGCGAAACAGCTACCTGGTCCTGGTGGGCCTGTTTGCGATCATCGACCTGACAGCTGTTCTTTGCAGGCTGCTATACATCAAGATAGTGGCAGTCAAGTACAAGATGCCTTTCGCCGAAGCCGGACACGCCCTATTCGTCCTCGGCGCTAATCCGATCAAAAACAGAAAGTGGTTGGAGGAAGAGGAGTTCAGGAGCCAGATTGACCGGCTGAAGCGCTGGCGCGAGGCGGCTGAAGGACTCACTAGAACATTAATGGCTGGAATGTTCGGCTATCGCCAATAACCTAGGCTGACAAAGCCACATAATCAAAGAGACCAAAAAGGTCTCTTTTTACTACAAATGGAGTCCTGAATGGACTCCATTTTGCTTTATTAACCCTCGATATTTATCTCGTCCCAGACAGCTTAGTCCTACGATCGATCCACACTTCACATTCCCCTTCTTCAGCCCATATCCCGGCACAAGGGGCTTCTACTTCTCTGGCCGGTGGCAACGGAGCCCCGCAAGGGGCTCCATGATGAGGCTAGTCGCGAATGGTGCTGGACTCGATCTCGATAATGTTAGGGGCGCTCTGGCTAATCTCTTGGAGCTTAGCTTGGCGAGCGACTTGCTTGATTTGCTGCTCGAGATGTTTGTCGCGCCCATAATGGGCGGCGACACTCTTGGCGAACTCTTTGGCTTCGGCGAGCAAAAGCTCGCGGGCGCTGGCTTCGTCGGCGGCGACGATGATTTTGGTGTCGGCGCTGACGAAGTGTGGGTAGTGGCAATTACTCGCTAGGAAGATCTTCACTACAGCTCCTTTCTGTGAGCTTGCGATGATCCGAACCCTGACGCGTTTACCAAAGTCTGTCTTGCCTCCAAGACATTCGGACGGTTCTGCCGCTACGAATGTCTTGGAGTGCCAGGCGGGTTTTGTGCCCGCCTGGCATCCGGCTAGATGATCCCCAGGGCTTTGGGGACGCTTCCCCGCCGTGACTGATAGGCGAAGATCTCGATGTGTTTCGGCAGAGGCTTCCTCTGCAGACCGATGATTTCGTAGACCATCGGGCGACCGGGCACCCGGATCTTCGTGAACTCCCGGCCGCAGCCCTGGCAGCGGCGGAAGCTGCCGTTGATCACGGCGGTGATGCCGGCCCGGGGGCTCCGGGAGGGCCAGTTGACGTGTCCGCAGGACTGGCACTTGAGGGTAAAGGGGGTCCAGCAGGCCATGGTGCTCTCCGCTGCGCGTTGCCTTGACGAGTCCGCCTGGTGGCGGAGTGTGGGGTGATCTTAAGCGCAGATGGGTGTTTGTCACTTCATCCAAGCTCAAGCCTTAAAGATTTACAAAAAATCCGAACAAGCAGTTCAGATTTTTTGTAATAGGTCAAATTGTAGTCGAGGGCTCAGTTTTCTGGCCCGTCTTAAGCATATTGGATTATAGGGTATTTGGTCTATTTTCATTTGCCGAATGATATGTTAGCACAAATATGTCTTTTTGTCAATACCCAGGAATAATGCCTTTCGTCAGCGGTTATTAATGCAGCCAAAAACTACGGGCAAATTACCCGGTTGTTAAAATGCTCGAAAGAGTAAAACGGCATTCAATACCGAATACTCTTGCCTGATCAGCATTATGGGTCTATAATCACAAAATGTGAAGTTAAAAAGTTCTCCCTGGAGGGTGTGCGTGATGCCGATTAAGTGCGAGTACGCTAAATATGCTCCGGAAAAGCTATACGAGAATAGTGTTAAGCGGATTGAAGAATACGCTCATCTTGGTAAGGCCGACCTTCACATTCATAGTAACTATTCAGATGCCAAGCCATCGATTGAAGTAATACTGGAGTATGTTCAACATAAAACCGATTTAGACGTGATCGCAATTACCGACCATGACTGCATTGAAGGCGCATTGAAAGCGGTTCGGATTGCAAAACGTAAGAAATACCGGTTTGAGGTAATTGTCGGCGAAGAGATATCGACCACAGATGGACATATTTTAGGATTGTTTTTAACTGAAAAGATTGAGCCAAACCAAACAGTCAAAGAAACGCTGAAACAGATCAGGGAACAAGGCGGTGTTTCTATCGCTTCGCACCCCTTCTACCACACCAGAATAAACGGCGGCGATATGCCAATAATGGACGGCATTGGCCTGGTAACCCTGTTGAAAGAAAAAGAGGAAATTAATGGCATTGAAACAGTGAACGCCAATCCGATGCTGGGAAAACAGAATTTTCAAGCTAACGTATTAAACTCGGCAGCATTGTTTATGGCAGATGTGGGCGGCAGCGATGCGCATATACTGCAGGCTATTGGTATGGGATGGACGGTTTTTGAAGGGAAAACGGCCGGCGATCTCAAAGAGGCGCTACTGCACAATCAAACGGCGGCGGTAAGCAAGCGATGGCGATTTATAGCACTGATGCGTTATGCGTATTTCTTTCTGCCAAAAAGCTTGCGCCTGGTGTTTTTTACCATAGTCCACGGACGAAGACCAAAACGCCAGAGCCACATAAGCTTCTAAACCGGTGCGGTTGACTATAATCAGTACTCTGCTAGCCAATCTAAGCAGCACTGTGAAGTTGACATATGTTTCATTTAAATGTAGAATATCTAAGTTTGGTTCAGTAATTATAGATCGGTCTAACATCATGAATATAAGGAATGTGGCAATCATCGCTCACGTTGACCATGGAAAGACAACGCTGGTTGACGGACTTCTAAAACAGTCAAAGACGTTTCGGGAAAACGAAGCAGCATTTTCGCAAACCCTGATATTGGATTCCAGTGATCAGGAGCGGGAACGCGGCATCACAATTTTGGCGAAAAACACCGCCATTAATTTTAAAGACATTAAGATAAATATTATCGACACTCCAGGGCATGCTGATTTTGGTGGTGAAGTTGAGCGCACGCTCAACATGGCGGATGGCGCAATTCTGGTGATTGACGCGCAAGAAGGCCCAATGCCGCAGACAAAGTTTGTTCTCAAAAAAGCATTGGAAATCGGCTTGCGGCCAATTGTGGTAATAAACAAAATCGATAAACCAAACGCCGATATTCCCGCCACTATCAATAAAACCTATGACCTATTTTTGGAATTAGCCACCGATGACGCACAACTGGATTTCCCAGTTTATTATGCGATCGGACGCGAAGGTAAGGCGTGGGACGAGCTGCCGGAAGATGAATCGTTGCCAGCCGATCTCTCCCCCATTCTGGATGCGATTATTGAGCATGTTCCAGCCCCGGAGAGCAACAGCGAAGGCGACTTCCAAATGTTGGTGTCGGCCCTAGATTGGGATAATTATCAGGGCAAATACGTGATTGGAAAAATCCGCCGCGGGGTGGCTAAGCCTGGATTAACAGTGGCCCTAATCAACAAAGATGGAATCTCCGAGACCGCCAGAATCGAGAAGGTATTCGTCAGCCAGGGGCTACGACGTTTAGAGGTAAAAGA
Organism: Patescibacteria group bacterium; assembly: GCA_022705465.1. Taxonomy (GTDB): domain Bacteria; phylum Patescibacteriota; class UBA1384; order XYA2-FULL-43-10; family 1-14-0-10-43-13; genus JAKJEK01. The sequence goes on from JAKJEK010000007.1 coordinate 6,502, forward strand.
AGCGATTGCCGGTGATATTGTTGCAATTTCCGGTATAAAAAACGCATCTATTGGCGATACAATTGCTGATTCCAATAATCCGGAAGCGCTGCCAACAATTTCTATTGAAGAGCCGACATTGAGCGTGTCTGTGTACGCTAATACTTCGCCTTTTGCCGGACGCGAGGGCAAATTTGTAACTGCCCGCCAGTTGCTGGACCGGATCAAAAAGGAGCTGGAGACTAACGTATCGATGCGTTTGGCAATCGCCGAATCGGGTGAATACATACTATCTGGGCGCGGGGAATTACATTTATCGGTTTTTATTGAAACGCTAAGGCGCGAGGGATTCGAGCTGCAAGTGAGCAAACCACGCGTAATTACAAAAACAATTGATGGAGTCGAGCACGAACCCGTAGAGGAATTAACGATTGATGCCGGATCAGAGCATGCCAGCGGAATTACCGGTGAAGTGGGAAGACGGCGCGGGATGCTGATCCACCAATCAGAGAATTCAGATGGGACAACCCGCTTAGTGTTTGAAATTCCAACAAGAGGATTGTTGGGTTTACGCAACCAGCTACTGACCTTATCGCGTGGCACAGCTGTGATGAGCACACTGTTTTTGCGCTACGAGCCAATGGGATTTGCCATTCCTAAACTTAGAAACGGCGTTTTGATCTCCTCAGAAAACGGAAAAGCGGTAACGTATGGCTTGGATAATGCCCAAAACCGCGGTATCACCTTTATTCCCCCGCAAACCGAGGTCTATGAGGGCATGATAATTGGATTGAATCAACGGGAAGATGATTTGGAGATTAATGTCACGAAAGAAAAGAAACTAACCAACGTCCGAGCGTCAAGCGCCGATATTGCAACGGTTTTAACACCGCCAACGATCATGAGCCTGGAGCAGTGCATTGATTTTTTGGAAGAAGACGAGCTGTTGGAGGTAACACCAAAGAACTTGCGTCTGCGCAAGAAATTATTGAACTCGCACGATCGCTACCGGGCCAAGAAAACAGCCTAGTTTATAGGCTATTGGCTGGTTTGGTATTGATTATTTATATGTTTTGTGGTATAATAAAGATGTATACCACAGTTTTACTGTGGGTTCACGAGCCATCGTATCGGCAAATGCCGAAATTCAAGAGAGGACAACGACACGATGAGCAGCGACAGAGCGGCTGCCCGCAAAGAAGAAGCCAGGCTGGTTCAAGCCTGGAAGAACCGGATGCGGGTATTGATACGCTTCTATCTCGAGAGCTTCATAGAAGCAATCGAGATCGGCGACAAGTTCGATGTCGCCAACATTCTCGAATACTCTGTCTACACGGTCAACGCCGAAGACCTGGAAACAATCGGGCTGACGCCCAAACAGATCAGGGAGTGGTTCGACCAGTGCACCTCGAGCGCGGAAATCAACGACGTCAACCGTCTCAACCGGTTCAAACTCGGTCGCAAAGCGGAACGCCAAGCGATTGACGAGTTGCTGGCCGAGGCGGAGATCGCACCAATCGTCGCCCGGTATGGCCGGGTGTATGTGGAGACGGAGCGGTGCGACGAATGCGGCGCCAACCGTCTGATGTTCATCAGAGAGGACAAGCCAGCTAAGGGGTCAACCCAGATGCTGGAACTCGAGTTCGAGCAGACCTGCGGCTGGTGCCGGGACGACGACGGCACGCCGCATCGGATTGCGCTGGTGCGCACCGTCGAGGCCAGCGAGGGTGTACCCAAGAAGAACAAGCGGCTTGGCCGCCATCTGGAGTACACCGTCGAAGCCAGGTGCGACCGGTGCGACCGCCCGGCCTACCTGGTCCATCGCCGGAAGCTGGAAGAGTGATGAGCCCGACCAGCTACGATCCGCCGCCCCCTAACACGGGGCGGCTTTTTATATACAAAAAGGATAGTTGGATTAACTATCCTTTGGCTTAGCAACGCTAGTCAGCCTTGCTGGTCCTTGTTACCTCTCGCTTTGAGGGCTTGGCGGACTTCGTTCAGCAGCGCCGGTACCCGCTTGCCGTCAACGATCTCCCCGGCTTGTGCAGCCAGATCATCTGTCTCGCGAATGGCCGCTTCCACATCCTCCTCAGAAAGAGCTTTGTCCCAGGTGATACGCAAACCGTTGCGCAGGTCGCATATTGTCCCGGGCATGAACTCAACTACCCTTGTAGACATTCTTACGCCGCCGTGCTCAACAACTAGAACGTTTCGCTCTACGGGCTTGTGTTTAACTACCGTCATACCAGCGACACCGTCGCTAAGATGCCTGGCATCGACCAGCTCCATCATCAGCGTATTCCTGAGCGTAAACCCGACCCTCAGACTGCCAGCCATGGTTGGCTCGAGCAACGAGCCAAACTTGATGCAAACCTCCCAGAGATCGCGAAGAAGTTCAGGCGCAACACCATCGGGCAGTGCGCCGATAGTGCAATCCGCAACCTCGAAGCCCCGCACATCATCAGAGAGCCGCGTAAGATAATCTAGCTGCTCATCAATCATAACCGTACCCCCTAACCACGAACGGTGATAGTACTATACAATAGATGATGTTTTATTGCAACATTACCAAACAATTAGTCAAGACACCGTCTTGAGAATTTACAACCGTTATCTAGCTACCATGACCCGAATAATCTTATCATCTCCTTCTCCGGGTTGACCACGACCGTCGGTATTATTGGTAGAGAAATAGAGATAACCTCGATGCAGCACAACCGCCCGAAGCCTGCCGTATTGCTCAAACAGCTGGCGTTGGCTTTCGACACTGCGCAAGTTGCTGCTCAAGGCAAGGTGGCGGAGCTGATTGCCGCGCAAGCCAGCCACGTAAAGGTCCCTATCTCCGACAAAGGTCAAGCCAGAGGGCGCAAGAGTAAATTCATTAAAACAAACGATTGGCGGATTGTGCTCGCTTATCTCACCGTCCCTTCGTTGGTCACACTCATAATTTGGCCAGCCATAGTTACTACCCTTTTCCACGATATTAATTTCGTCCATGCGCTGTTGCCCATGCTCGGTAACATAGAGGGCTTGCGTAACCGGATGCCATGCTAGGCCTTGCGGATTACGAAAACCGTAGGCCCAGACCTCATTACCAAAGGGGTTATCCTCGGGCGTACTACCATCTTTGTTGAGGCGCAATATTTTGCCAATTAGAGAGTTTCGGTCCTGTGCAAAGTTAGGATTGCTTGCATCGCCAGTAGCGACATATAGTTTTCCGTCCGGACCAAATCTGATTCGTCCACCATTGTGATTTAGAGCAGCCGGAATCGTGTCAATAATATGGTGTTCATCAGTAATACGGTTGCCATCTAACGTCCAACGCGCGATGCCGTTACGTAATTCGTTACCACGGCGGTAGGTATAATATAAGTATAAATAGCTATTTTGTGAAAAATCAGGATCAACCGCCACACCCATCAGTCCGCCCTCACCCTCGGCGGCAACATTTTCAATAACTCCCAAATCACTCCGGTTGTCGTTTTCAAACAGGAGTACACGGCCAGTTCGCTCAGTGACGATCATCCGACCATCCGGGAGAAAGGCGATGTCCCAAGGAATATCCAGGTTGGTGGCCATAACTTCTGGTTCACCCATTACTGGAGCGGTGTCGTTGATTTGCTCTTCGAGTTGGGTTTCCACCCGACTTATGGCAGCCCAGGTGGTTATAAGTAGAGATATTATGATCAAAAGGGCAATAAGTCCCCAGAGGATTTTTTTGAATTTATTTGACATGTCGATGTTTGATCAACTAAAGATTAAGCTCTTTACTATGGCAGGAAACTATCAGGCTTTTCAAGAGATCAAATTTCAACACGGCTATTTAAATGAATTTGATAACAAAAAGTCTGCGCTCGGCGCAGACTTGGTAATGGACAGTCCCGAAGAATCCCTCGGAGCGACCATCTGTGGTCCCGGCGATGACCGGGTTAGTAGACAAGGTGGGGCTGGACGGCCTCCACCGTTTCGTTGACGTAGCGAGGCAAATCCCACAGTCCCGGCGAGCCGTTGTACGAATTCTCGTAGTAGGCGCGGTCCCAAGACTTGGCCTTGGCATACTCCTCGCCCTCGACCCTGAAGCACTCAAGCGACATAGCCTTGAGGTTTTCGGCCTCCTGGATGCCGCCAAGCGACTTGACCGATTCCCAGGTTCCGTCGAACTTCAGCCCGAAGGCCAGAGTCCGTTGGAGTAGCTCGACGTGCAGGTCGGCTGCCGGCGAGGGCAGGATCGGGCGGTTAAGCCACTCCATAGCCCAGCCGCTGGTCATCGACTTGATCCGCGTCACCGCCATGGCGGCCTTAACCGCTTCGGGCAAGGTCTGACTGTACTTGGTAACCCCGAAACGGATGCCCAGGCCGGGCGCTTGCTGTTTGACCTTCGCGTAATTCCAACTACTGGAGTGGACGACGAAGGTGGTGTCCAGGCTGTGGCGGAGCGACCTGGCGACACGCAGACCGTCATACATGTCATCGCCCAGATGGAGGTCCAGGACGATGGCATCGAAGTAGCTGCGGCTGCGGTAGACATCATTCTGGGGAATACGCTGGTAGAGGGCCATGCAGACCCCGGACAGGACATCGTCCTCGCCGTAACCACTTTCGATCGGAATGATCCGACTGGGGCTAACCCGCTCCGTGAGCGGCTTCAAGACTCCCTCTGCCCAATACCGGACAGCAGAGTCGTCTTCGATGATGGCGATGATCATGCTTGTCTCCTTCCAAGAGGTACTCAAAAGCAAGATTGCTCCAGGAAGCAGCATTGTGTAAATCAAGGCAGCTTTCCGGAGGCAATCTTACGCATTGGAAGGATGCCGCTACCTTATCATGTTTTTCGCTTTTTGTCAATCCATAATAACAAACGCTGTTTGATCGCTGTATTGTAAATAAAAAGCGATCCCTGGCTCTATGCCAAATGGATCGCTTAAGTTGTGTTAGGTCCCAACAAGACCGCGAACGAACCGGAACGGCGCCAGGGCAAGCTCTTTGAGCTTGTGCCAGATGTTTCGAACCACACCTGGCGGCCTGGCCGCCTGCGCTACCTCCTGCCACCTCTGCGGGAGGTCTTCGCTGAGCTGCTGGTGCAGCTCGATTACCAGAGCCTCTCTGGCCTCGCCCGGAAGATGCTCCAGACGAGTGACGCCATAGCGATTGAGATATCGCTCCAGGACATCGCAGGCCCTGTCAGCGACATACTGCGGCACATCTGGTATCCACCAGTGATGCCGCTTCATCACTTCCCCCCATCGGGGAGCATGACGATGGCGTACAGATCCGTTACCAGATCAACCCGCTGCTCCGGGCAAAGACGCCGGGGCGACAGCTCGTCCATACTGAGCGGAATGCGACCCTGACGCTCGTAGTCGAGATGAACGTCAGTCAGCTTCGCCATCATGGTTGCCTTGCCCTGCAGATTTTCCACCTTGGGTGAGCAATCCATTTGATCTTCGTCGGGTACGATGGTAGCGACCTCGTCCCGATTAACGAGCGCTTCAGCGCTCGCGTAATCTGTGCAGACTACCGACATGACCGCTCCCTCCTTTGCCGCAATTAAAGCTCTGTCTATTATACACTAACTTGCAATTTTTTCAATCCCCAGTTATGTATTTTTGCGAAATCTACCGGTACTACATTCGGCTCGGGGCAATATGTCAAATTATCGTTAATAAAATTCTGCCGTTTGCATTGATTCAACATGATTTTTTCATTAATATGCACATAACCGCTAATAGACTGAGAGGGCTATTCCATGGACGTAGCATTTGAATGGCGTATCGAGGTCGATGAAGAGCGAATGATCGGATGGTTGCAAACTGATGTAGCGGTTGGTAACCTGACGATCCGCGGGTGTGTTCAACGGGAAGCGAAAAAGATGGGCTGGACGGAGGAGCCATTCTCCGACACGGTCTCAGCGGTCATTACACTAGGAGACGACAAGCCCTATCCCGATAAGAAATGGAGGGAATACCAGCCGGGAGACGCAATCACCGGCACGCTGCATCTGCACACTTCCAGACGTTGCCATGACACCGAAGATGAGGCCAAGCAACACGCCGAATATCAGATTCGGCAGATCCTGGCTGCTTTTCCCCAGTAGCCACAACACTCAAGCGGACAACAGTGTCCGCTTTTATTATTTATCAAGTCCTGTTGCGCCTTGCAGTTTTTTGGTGTAGTATTGGGCGTTCGTGGACGAGGGGGGTGAAATAATGATACGTGACCCGGAGGAGATCGGACAGAAAATTCAGCTTGCCACCAGCGGCCAGTCTGGCGTCAAGTACTCCAACTACGTATTGGAGGGACCGAAAAATGTGCCGCTACGACCGGAAGCCTATGCGGTGGCGTTTGCCAGACGCCCGGACGAGCCGCGATACTATGTCGTGGCAAATACGGAGGAGGCCGCGGCTCGTCGAGACGAGTTTCGAGCCAGGATTCTGGACTACGAAGTCAGCCGGGAGGTTGAAGCGAACCAAAAGGCGATCATCCGCCGACACTTTGGTGGCATGGCAAAAGAATCGCGCTGGCGGGTCGCGACCACTGCGGTTACTGACGAGAACATGCCGCTTTACTTTGTCCTGTTTGGCAGGACCGCTGACGGCGGTGAGAAAACCGCCCATATCTACCATCTACCAATCTTGCTCAGCAACGAGTGCCTGTCGGAGCTGAAGGCGCTGATTGCAGCTAATCGCTGAGCTGGATCAACATCATGTGGCTGACAGAGTGTCAGCCACATTTCCTTAGTGAAGAGTTTTCTTAGTTATTTCTCAGTAAAAATGATATATAGTAATCATATGAGAATTTTAGTTATTGAAGATGATCACAAGATCGCCAATGCAATCAAGAGAGGTTTGGAACAGGAGTCGTTTGCCGTTGATGTCGCTTATGAAGGCAGTGATGGATTGGGGTCGGCATTAACGATTAACTACGATCTAGTAATCCTGGACCGGATGTTGCCGGGTGCGGACGGCATGGACATTTGCCAAACCTTAAGGGCCGAAAAGAGTCAGGTACCAATTTTGATGTTGACGGCAAAAGACAAAATCAGAGATAGAGTCGAGGGACTAAACGCCGGCGCCGATGACTATTTAACCAAACCATTCGCTTTCGAGGAGCTTTTAGCACGCGTTAGAGCTTTACTGCGGAGGCCGTCCCAGACCACCCAAAACACACTCGCGGTCCGTGATATCACCCTAAACACTCTAACGTTTGAAGTTGAAAGGCAACAGAAACAAATAAAACTTTCCGGCAAGGAGTACGCTTTGCTGGAATATATGATGAGAAATCCGAATCGCATACTAACTAAAGATGATATAATCACCCATGTCTGGGATTATGATGCCGATGTTTTACCCAACACAGTCGAGGTATATATTGGCTATTTACGCAACAAGATTGATAAGCCATTTTCCAGGAGTCAACCGCTCATCGAAACTGTACGCGGTTTTGGCTATAAGTTAGCAAGCCATGAAAATCAAAGAGATTAAATTACTAAAAACGCCCTTTAATAGTGCCTATATCAAGCTAACATTGTTTTACGTGTTGGTAATTATGGCAATCAGCATATCGTTTAGCTTTGCGATTTACCAAATATCTTCGATCGAGCTAGGACGTGGGCTGGGCCGTCAGAACAAAATATTAAGGGATATTCCAATAAGTAACGGAATATTAAGAGCAGAAATCGACTTTGAAAGGTTTCGCACGGAACAATTAGAGGAGAGCAGCCGGATATTAAAGCGCAACTTAATCTATTTCAATCTATCAATCTTATTCTTCTCTTCTATCGCCTGCTACTTCTTGGCGCGGAAAACAATGTCTCCAATCGAAGAGGCACTGGAGGCGCAAAACCGGTTTACTGCAGACGCTTCGCATGAATTGAGAACGCCACTGACCGCCATGCGGACGGAGATAGAGGTAAGCTTGCGGGATAGTAAATTAACCCTAAGCGACGCCAGAGAGCTATTATCCAGCAACCTTGAGGAGATCGGAAAACTGGAGGCTTTGTCTGGCGCTCTATTAAAACTAGCCCGATACAAAGATGAGGCCAGGACGAGTTTCGCGCCAGTGTCGCTCGCAGAGGTAGCGGCCGAAGCATATGAAAAAGTAGAGGGTTTGGCAATCAAAAAATCAATCGAATTCAACAATAAGCTAAGCAATGTCGTAGTTTGCGGAGATAGGCATAGCCTAGTCGAACTTCTAGTGATTCTGTTAGATAATGCTATTAAATACAGCCCGACCGGTTCACGTATCAAGATTGAAATTATTCAAGAGAAGCACTCGGCCATAGTAAAAGTAAAAGACGAGGGTATCGGTATTAAAGCCTCGGATCTACCGTATATATTTAACCGGTTTTACCGGGCAGATACATCCAGATCAAAAGAAAAGGTTGATGGATATGGACTAGGCCTGTCTATTGCCAAACAGATCGTTGATCTGCACGATGGCAGCATCGCCGCAAGCAGTAAACCAGGGAAAGGAAGCACTTTTACTGTGGGTTTGCCGGTGAATAACGCGACGGCTATTTAAATCAGAACCGACATAGCACCATCATTAAAATAAAAACCAGCTGAAGTAGCTGGTTTAGTTGGGTGCAAGTCAGTGCGGATGCGCTAACTTGGTGGCAGAAGCTGGAAAGTGTTGGTGGATTGCTGGCAGCAATTCCTCCGGTGCGATTAAGATTCTACGGTACCGCCCTTGCGACAGGGTGGCCTGGTCATGGAATCCCCAGGTAACTGCCAGGCACTCAACCCCTACCTTCTCCGCTTCGATTAAGTCGCCTAGAGTGTCGGTGACGAAAACGCAATCACCGGGCACCAAGCGGTAACGATCAAAGATAGACCGGAACTTCTCCACTTTGCTGGTATGGATGTCGTTCCCGAGTATTTCTCGGAAATTCTTGTCTAGCCCGCGCTTCCTGAGGATAGCGACGATGTGCTCGGTCAGACTAGAGGAAATTATGAACAAGTCATAACTTTCCCCCAACGCGGTTATGGCATCGGCAACGGCAGGAAGCGGTTCGAGCGCTGTCGATCGCGGACCGTACAGAGCGAAAAAGTCGGCAGCGGTGGATCGAGCCAACTTGCGTTTTCTCTCAATCCCGGCCATCGTCTCATTGATGTTGCCGCAGAAACAACGCCGGTATTCCTCC